>JAYUTY010000107.1:0-6416 GCA_043754875.1 Gemmatimonadota bacterium | reverse complement strand
TTGCGCGGGATCGATCAGGCGCACCGAGGCGCCGCGCGACCCATTCGCCTGCCCGGCTGTTCCAGAGTCGGTCCCGGACGCCCGTCTGCCACCAGTCGCGGATCCCCGGGGGGATGAACTGGACATCGAGCGCGTTGCTCACCGCTCCGAGTGCCATGGTCGTGAGCATGGGCACGACGAAGAACACCGGGCCAACCAGCCTCTCGTGGATCGTTCCCTGGAGAGCCAGTCCGAAGGTCATGGCCAGCCAGGTTCCCGACGCTACCGTGCCCAGTCGCAGCGCCCGGTGAACGGGCGCCTCCTCGTCCACCCGCTCGAGGGCTTCGGTTTCTGCCCGCTCGCGCCGGGAGATCTGAAGCGCCGATCGCAGGTCGGCGAGGGTGTGACCCGCCCGGAACTGCCGGCGCGCCTGGTTCAGATGAAATCCCACGATCGGGAAAATCGGCAGCGTCGCGAGCACGCCCACAACTGTGACGTCTCCGATCGACGAGCCTGGATTGTGTATGGCGTTGGCGTAGACGTTCCCCCCGGTGAGCACCGAGAATCCCGCCGACCAGCCCAGATACGGGAAGAGGAGCGGGTTCCGTGCACCGAGCCAGGCGCGCAGCGTTGGCGGCAACACGGGCCGCACGTCCGGTGCCGGGGCGAGCGCCGCCGCCATTGCCTCGCCATCCGGAAATCGGCCGGCAGGATCGCGCGCGAGACACCGGTCGATCACCGCGGCCAACGCAGGCGGCAGTCCGGGGGCGGCGCGAAGCACTCCCGGGGGTGCCTCGGTCGCCTGGCGCACGAGGAGTGCAGGCAGGCTCGCTGCCTCGAAGGGCAACCGGCCGCTCGTCGCCAGGTACCCGACGACGCCCAGCGCATAGAGATCGCTGCGCCCGTCGATTGGCTCGTTCGCCGCTTGCTCGGGACTCATGAAGTGCGCGGTGCCCATGATCTTCCCGGGATCGGTGACCGGCCGATCCTGCGTGTCGACATGGGCGATGCCGAAATCCGTGACCAGCGCTCGTCCGGTGCCCGCTTCGAGCAGGATATTGTCCGGCTTCACGTCGCGATGGACGATCCCCCGTCCGTGGGCGTAGGCGAGCGCCCACGCGACCTCACGGAGGATCCGCGTCGCGTCACTCGGAGGGAGCGGGCCGTGGGCACGGAGGCGCTCGCCGAGCGTCTCGCCCTCGACGTAGCTCATGACGAAGAAGACGAAGCCGCCCGCTTCGCCGACGCGATGAATCGGGACGATGTGCGGGTGACTGAGGCCGGCGGCGGTGCGAGCCTCCCGGACGAACCGCTCGCGTGCCGAGTCTGTGCGGGCGACGTGGGATGGAAGGACCTTGATCGCGACGTCGCGATCCAGCTGCACGTCGCGCGCTAGATACACCACGCCCATTCCGCCGCGTCCGAGCTCACGCTGGAGCGAGTACTCGCCAGCGAGTGCCGCTTGTAGCTCGAGAGCGTCGCTGGGCGGCTGCGTCATGCCTGTACTACGAGTCTACCGCAGTCTCGCTTCGCCTCAGACGGAATCCCGCGCCTCTCGCCGCTCCTCGGGCGCACGGGAGGCGTTCGGGATCTCGCCCGGCGCGTCGACCGCACGTCGCTTCTTCTGCTTGAAGATGAACTCTGGCGCCAGCGCGATGCCGAGGAGCGTGACGGGCAGGATCTGCTGCGCCTGGATCAGGAAGGCCACGGCGATCGCCTGATTCTCGTTCAGCCCGAAGGCGACCGCCGTGGCCGCATACACCGCCTGGAACAGGCCGACGTTGCCGGGGGTCGCGCGAAGCGCGAAGCCGAGGTTCACGGCGAGCAGGGCGGCGATCGTCGAGACCGTGGTGATGGGGAAGTGGGCGGCGCGCGCAGTCATCTGGTACGTCGCCACCTGAAGTGCCCAGGCGATCACGCTGAGCACGAGCGCGGAGATGAAGCGGGGTCCGCTGGAGACGGCGCCGATGGTCTGGACAAGGCGCGAGATGTACGCCTTGACCCGCCCCTGCCAGGTTGGCGGCTTCTCGGTGCTGAGCAGCGTGTCCACGACTGCGTCCGGGCGACGGAGCAGCCAGACGAGCAGCGCAGCCATCAGCGCGAGGAGAACGATCGCGAACGGCTTGACCCGCTCGAGGCTGGGGGGAAGCTCGAGGAAGGTCGCGGCGAGCGAGAGGAGCACGACGTAGCCGACGAGCTCGAACAGCCGCTCGAGCGCGAGCGTCGCCAGCACGGTGGCGCTCGGGATGTGGGCACTCCGGGCGACGAAGACGACGCGGGCGGCCTCGCCGCCGTTCGCCACGAGGACATTGTTGAGGCCCGCGCCAGCGAAGGTGGCGCGGAGGGCGAGGGGGAACGACTTGGCGCCGACGGGGCGAAGGAAGACCCACCACCGGACGGCCTTCACGACGATCGATGCCAGATTGACGGCGGCCGCGGCAAGGAGCAGCGGGCGCGAAGCCGATCGGATGCCTGCCCACGTGTCATGCCAGTTCACGTGCGTCGCGAAGACGACGAGCATCACCAGGATGAGCGCCGTGAGCCCGAAGCGGAGGATGCGGGACAGGTGGGTTTTCATCCGGTCGGTGCGCTCAGATAGGCAACGTGGAAAAGTGCAATCCGCGCCTGCGGAGTCCGTCGATGATCAACGGTAGCGCATCGGCTGTCTGCGTGCGGTCCCCCGCAGCATCGTAGCCATCGCCGTCGTGCAGCAGCAGGATGCTGCCGGCGTGCAATCCTGTGACCGCGCGGTGAGCGATCTCTGCCGCACCGGGACGCGCCGAGTCCCAGACACCGAGCGACCACCCGACGGTGCGCTGTCCGAGCGAGGCAGCGATGGACGTCACCCACGGACTTCGAAAGCCGTGCGGCGCGCGAAAGACGCCGGGTCTCACTCCGCCGCTGGCGCGCTCGATGGACTCGGTGCCGCGAGTGAGATCGTCGCGGACGTACGCCGGTCCTCGACGATGCAGCTTCCGGTGGTGCCAGCCATGGTTGCCCAGTTGATGCCCTTCGTCGGCCATCCGGCGGACGAGCGCCGGCCACGTGTCCGCGTGGCGCCCGAGCACGAAGAACGTCGCGCGGACGTCGTGCGCGGCGAGGACGTCGAGGATGCGCGGGGTGGCCACCGGATTGGGACCGTCGTCGAAGGTGATGCTGACGACGGGGTCATTTCCCGGCAGTCTGGTGATCACCGGGCCGAAGACGCCGCTGTTCCGGTGCCAGGTGCCGTGCGCGGCGACTCCCGCGGCGGCGAGCGCCGCGATCGCCGGCAGGATCATAGCGAGATCGCGACCCGTCCCATGACGGTGTGGTAGACGTCGAGCACCTGCGACGTGACGCGGGGCCAGCTGTACTTCATGCTCTCGTGGCGTCCGCTCGTCCCGAGCTGGATCCGGAGACCCTCGTCGTCGAGCAGCTGGACGAGGGCGTCGGCGAGCGCGTCGCGGTCGCCGCACGGAGTCATGAGCGCCTCGCGCCCATTGACGACGACGTCCTGGAAGCCGAGGATGTCGGAGCAGACGATGGGCGTCTCGCAGGCCATGCTCTCGAGCAGGGTGATGCCGAACGACGCCTTCGTGGTGGGGCAGGCGTAGACCGAGCTATGGGCGTAGTAGCTTGGCCGTCCCTCCAGCACTGCGCCGACGAAAGTGATGTCCGGATCGCCGTTGGCCTGCTTGTAATAGTGCTCGCGAAGCGGGCCGTCGCCGACGACGACGAGCTGTGCCTGGCGTCCCTTGCCTTTCACGCGCCGGAACGAGTCGATCAGCGTCGACAGGCCGTTGCGCGGATCGAAGCGGCCGAGGAAGAGAATCGACGGCATGTCCTTGCGGATGGCCGGCGGCGCGCTGACGCTCGGGTGGAAGACGTCCGTGTCGATCCCGTTGGGGATGATCTGCCAGGGAGCGCTGAAGTAGCGCTCGAGCGCGACGGTGGTGGAGTGCGAGACGCAGATCGCTGCGCTCAGCATGTCCAGCCGCTTCTGGAAGAAGCCGTTCAGGAAGCGGTAGCCGTTGGACTTGTCGAAGTACGTGTGGAACGTGCCGACGACGGGGCATCGCGCCTCCTCGATCGCCAGCAGCGGGAGGATCGGGGTGAGCGGGGAGTGGACGTGGACGATGTCGTACTGCCCGCGCCGAAGCACCTCGCGCATCTGGCCACGGAGTCCGAAGCCGATCGTGATGCGTGCCTGGGATCCGTTCGCGTAGACCGGCTGGCTGCGCCCGATTCGAATCACCCCGTCCTGCGGCTCGGCGCCGGCGAGATTGGAGGTGATGATGTCGACGTGGTGTCCCCGGCGCCGCGCTTCGCGCGCGAAGAAATGGACGTGCTCGCACACGCCGCCCAGGTGCGGATAGTAGTACTCCGTCACGAGGGCGATGCGTAGCGTGCGCTCGTCCTGCGCCAGTTCGAGCGGCGGGAGGTTGGGGAGCGCCGGTCGGCGCTTCAAGGCGGCGCTATTGGACGGTGGGTTCAAGAGCGGCATGCGCGGCGGCTAGGCGGGCGATAGGGACCCGGTACGGAGAGCACGAGACGTAATCGAGTCCGATCGCGTGACAGAACTTCACGCTCCTGGGCTCCCCACCGTGCTCCCCGCAAATGCCGACCTTGAGCTGCGGGCGCACGCTGCGGCCAGCGGCCACAGCGAGCTTAATTAGACGTCCAACCCCCGATTGGTCAAGGACTTGGAAGGGGTCGTCCGGGAAGATACCGCGCTCGACGTACGTCGGCAGGAAGCGACCGGCGTCGTCCCGGCTGAGGCCATACGTCGTCTGGGTCAGGTCGTTCGTGCCGAACGAGAAGAATTCGGCGCTTCGCGCGATGTCGTCGGCCGTCAGCGCGGCGCGCGGCAGCTCGATCATGGTGCCGATCGTGTAGTCGAGCTCCTCTCCCATCGCGCCCAGTACCTGACTGGCCACGTCGAGGAGGATCGCGCGCTGGTTGTCGAACTCGCGGTAGTCGGCGACGAGCGGGATCATGATCTCCGGGTGGACGTCCACGCCGCGGCGCTTGGCGCGCACGGCCGCCTCGAAGATCGCGCGCCCCTGCATCTCGGTGATCTCCGGGAAGGTGATGCCCAGGCGACAGCCCCGGTGCCCGAGCATCGGGTTGGTCTCGCGCAGCGACTCCACGACGTGGCTAAGATCCGCGCGGCTCACGCCGAGCGTGCGCGCCAGGAGCTTCGACTCCTCTCCGCCGTGCGGGAGGAACTCGTGAAGCGGCGGATCGAGGAGGCGGATCGTCACAGGGAGGCCGGCCATCGCCTCGAAGATTCCCTCGAAGTCGTGGCGCTGCATCGGGAGAAGCTTTGCCAGCGCGCGGCGGCGGCCACCCTCGTCGCGAGCGACGATCATCTCGCGCATCGAGGTGATCCGGTCGCCCTCGAAGAACATGTGTTCCGTCCGGCAGAGTCCAATTCCCTCCGCACCGAAGGCGCGGGCGATGCGCGCGTCCTGCGGCGTGTCGGCGTTGGCGCGCACCTTCAGCGTGCGCACCTCGTCCGCCCACCCCATCAGCTTGTCGAACGCCTGGTATGCGGGTGCGTCCGAGCGCTTCAGCGTGCCTCGAATGACCTGCACCACCTCGCTCGGCGTGGTCGGCAGGTCGCCGGCGTAGACGTTGCCGGTGGCTCCGTCGAGGGTGAGCCAGTCGCCTTCGTTGATCGTCACGCCGCCCATCGTGCAGCGCCGGTGATCGTGGTCGACGATCATCTCCTTGCACCCGACGACCGCGCACTTGCCCATGCCGCGCGCGACCACCGCAGCATGACTGGTCATGCCGCCGCGCGAGGTGAGCACCGCGCGGGCGGCGACGAGGCCGTGGAAATCCTCGGGAGTCGTCTCCTCGCGCACGAGAATCACGGAGTCGCCAGCGGCGGCGCGGCGCTCGGCCTCATCGGCGTCGAAGACGGCAACGCCGTTGGCGGCGCCAGGGCTCGCGGGGAGCCCCGTCGCGATCGGGGTGGTCCGAACCTTCGAATCGATGACGGGATGCAGCAGCTGGTCGAGCTGATCGGCCGGGACGCGCGACACGGCCTGCCGCGTGTCGATCATTCCCTCGCCGACCATCTCGGTCGCGATGCGCACGGCGGCGGCCGATGTCCGCTTGCCATTGCGAGTCTGGAGCAGGAAGAGCTTGCCCTTCTCCACGGTGAACTCGATGTCCTGCATGTCCGCGTAGTGCCGCTCGAGCAGCTCCTGCGTGACCAACAGCTCCTCGTAGGCGCCCGGCAGCCGCTCGGCCATCTGATCGATGCTGAGCGGCGTGCGAATGCCCGCGACGACATCCTCGCCCTGCGCGTTGACGAGGAACTCACCGTAGAACTTGCGCTCGCCGGTGCTCGGATTGCGCGTGAACGCGACGCCGGTGCCGGAGTCGTCGCCGAGGTTGCCGAACACCATGCTGACGATGTTGACACCCGTGCCCAGATCGTCGGG
>JAYUTY010000106.1:0-6421 GCA_043754875.1 Gemmatimonadota bacterium | reverse complement strand
GGCAGCGCGCGAGACGCTCAGCGATCGAGGACGAGGATCGCGAACGAGCCCGGCACCATCGCCGGCCGCGGGTTGGGCCGCTCCGCCGTCTTCTCGGGCATCGGCCCGTACTGCGCCGACGACAGGTAGATGCGATGCGTACGCTCGTCGAGCGCCATCGTCCGCGCGCCGCGCACCGTGGGGACCATGGTCGCGCTGAACTGGCCGGGCTTCGACTCCTGAACCACGGCGAGCGTCCCGTCGCCCGCCGACGCGAAGCTCAGCCCCGTCGCGGAGTCGAAGCCGTTCGCGTCCACCCCTTCACCCACGGGCACCATCGCGATCTGCTTCCCGGCGCGGTAGTCCACGACCGCCATCCCCTTGCTCCCGCCACAGCCCACGTAGAGGCGCCCCTTCGCGTGGTCGATCGCCATGCCCGTCGGCTCGTCGCACAGGGTGAGCGGGAGGTGCCCCTTCACCGCGAGGGTCCGTGCATCGAACGCCACGATCTCGTTCTTCGTCTCGATGTTCACGTACACCGTTCCATGGCCATCGCTCGCCGCCGTCTCGGGCTTGCCCGAGAGCGTCACGGTGCCGACCACCTTGCCCGTCGCCGCATCGATCGCCGTCGCGTTCGCGCTGCCGCCGTTGAAGGTGAACACGCGGTTCGAGGCCTCGTCGAAATGGATCGCGTCCGGATTCCGGCCGGTGGTCTTCACGTTGCCCAGGATCGCCAGCGTCTTGAGGTCGAAGATCGTGACCGACGAGTCGCGCCCGTTGCTCGTGAAGCCGCGACTCAGCTTCGGCGCGAAGGCGATGCCGTGCACGCCAGGCGTGTTCGCGATGTCGGCCACGAGCGAGTCGTGATCGAGATCAACCACCTGCACATGCGTGCCGCGCGAGACGTACAGCCGGTGCATCGTCGGCTCCACGACCAGGTAGTCCCACCCCCCCTCGCCGGCGGTCGCAATCTTCTTGACCACGTGATAGCTGCCCGCTTGGGCGCTGAGCGCCCCCGGCATGACGAGCGCGACAGTGAGCGCGAGACGCGCGAGGCCGGTGGTGCGGGATGTGACGGACGTCATCTGGATGTTGGGATGATGGAAGATCGGCGCCGGAGCGGCGTTGGAACTTGCGCAACTACATCGCCGGGTCGATAGTGGCTCGCCGGCCTGTCGGCCTCGGCACTGTAATGTGCTTACGCACCGCGCCACCCATTCCGTTGGTCTGGCGCTCCACTCACGCCCGTCACATGCGTCTTCGCGCCTTCACCGTTGCCCTTTCGCTCGCCGCGCTGCCGTTGTCCGCCCAGCAGCCGCGCCCGTTCGACGCCGCGCATCTCGACCCGCACCAGCGCCTCGCCCGCGAGGTCTACAAGGAGCTCGTCGAGATCAACACCGCCGATTCCACGGGCTCGGTCACTCGCGCCGCCGAGGCGGTCGCCCGCCGCTTCCGCGCCGCGGGCTTTCCTGCCCGCGACGTACGCCTCGTCGTTCCGCCCGGCAAGCCGACCAAGGGCAACCTCGTCGTGCGCTACCGCGGGCGCGGCCAGGGCAAGCCGATCCTCCTGCTCGCCCACCTGGACGTCGTCGCCGCGCTGCGCAGCGACTGGACGATCGACCCGTTCACGCTCACCGAGAAGGACGGCTTCTTCTACGCACGCGGCTCGAGCGACGACAAGGCGATGGCCTCGATCTTCGTCGCCAACCTGCTGCGCGACAAGAAGGCCGGTTGGGTGCCGGACCGCGACATCATCCTCGCGCTCACCGCGGACGAGGAAGGCGGCGATGCGAATGGTGTCGAGTGGCTGCTCGCGCACGACCGCGAGCTGATCGACGCTGCGTATGCGCTCAACGAGGGCGGCGGCGGCTCCCTGCGCGACGGCAAGCCCTTTCTCAACAGCGTGCAGGCGGCCGAGAAGGTGCCGGTCAACTTCACCCTCGCCACGAACAATCGTGGCGGCCACTCGAGTGTCCCCCGTCCGGACAACGCGATCTACTCTCTCGCCGACGGACTGGGCCGCCTCGCCCGCTATCGCTTTCCCGTGCAGCTCAACCCCGTCTCCCGCACCTTCTTCGAGCGCACCGCCGCGCTGGAGTCGCCCGAGACTGGCGCCGCGATGCGCGCCATCGTCGCCAATCAGGAGGACAGCGCCGCCTCGGCCGTCCTCTCGCGCGACGCCCGCTACAACTCGATGCTGCGCACCACCTGCGTGGCGACGCGGCTGAGCGGCGGCCATGCGTACAACGCGCTCCCGCAGACCGCCACCGCCAACGTGAACTGCCGCATCGTGCCCACGCAGACGCCGCAGGAGGTACGCGCCATGATCGCCCGCGTCGTCGCCGACACGGGAATCCACATCACCGAGACGGTGGCGATCCGCGAGAAGTCCGGTGCTGCCCCGAGCCCGCTCACGACGGAGCTGATGGACCCGATCACGAGCATCACGCACAGCATGTTCGGCGCGAACGTGCCGGTGATTCCAGTGATGTCCACCGGTGCCACGGACGGCCGCTTCCTGCGCGCGGCCGGAATCCCGACCTACGGCGTGAGCGGCCTGTTCGGCGATCCCGCCGACTCGCGTGCCCACGGACGCGACGAGCGCATGCTCGTCAAGTCGTTCTTCGACGGGCAGGAGTTCCTCCAGCGCCTCGTCCACGAGCTCGCGAAGAACAAGCCGGTCATGTGAGGCCCGGTGGAGCGCTCCCCACAGGAGCGCTCCACTGTCTCATCTCGTGCGCGTGAAGATCGCCTTCGGGATCATCACGTGCACGCCCACCGTGCCGTCCACGAGCTGCGTGACGTCCACGTCGCACGCGATGCTCGTCAGCATGTACGCGTCGTCCTTCGACAGCCCCTTCTCGGTCATCAGGAAGTCGATCGCCTGTCGCACGGCGGTCTTCGTCGCCACGACGAGGCTCGAGTCCGTGCCCATGGCGATCCAGTGCGTCGGCGTCTCCCCGCGCGGCCACGCGAGATGCATGTCCTTGCGCACGATCACCTGGAACGTGCCGACGAGCGATGTCTCGAGCGCGGTGATGTCCACCTCGCCATTCCCCTGGCCGGCATGGCCGTCGCCGATCTCCAGCAGCGCGCCGGCGGTGTGCACGGGGATGTAGAGCGTGGTCCCCGCCACGAGCTCCTTGTTGTCCAGGTTGCCCGCGTGCGTGCTCGGTGGGGCGCTGTTCAACCGCCCGCGTGACGCCGGTGGCGCCACCCCGATGCTGCCGAAGAAGGGACGGAGCGGCACGTCGATGCCCGGCGCGAAATGCGCCACGCCGGCAACCGCGTCCAGCGGGATGATCCGCATCCTCGCATACCCGAAATCCTCCGGGAGAAAGCCGCTCTTTCCCCCGAAGGCGTTGTACGCGTACGGAATCGCGAGCTCGACCTTCCGGATCCGCACCTCGAGCACGTCCCCTGAATCGGCGCCCGCCACGAAGATCGGTCCGGTCAGGATGTGGCCGCCGGGTCCCTTGTTCGTGACGTGCGCGTAGATGTCCCGCAGCGATTGCTCGACATCCTTCGCCAGCACCCCTGCACCCTCCAGCCGCTCCGGACTCGATGTGATCAGCGTGCGCACGACGATCTCGTCCCCGGAGCGCACACGCAGCACGGGCACGGCCGCAGCGTCGTAGAAGCCCCACGCGACCGTCGTCGGCGATGGATCCAGCCGGTGGCTCGCCGGGACATTTGCCGGGGCGGTACCCTGAGCGTGCAGTGCGGCGGCCGCGCACGAGAGCGCGACGACGAGACGGATCGAGATTGTCATTGGATGGGGCTGGTTGTGGATCGACGAATGTAGGTCGATCGCGGAGCGGCTGCACGCGCATGACGCACCGCACTCGCCACGCCACCTGACGATATTTCCCTCGACTGCCGGCCCTCGATCATTCCGCTCACTCGATGATTCACGTCCTCCAGACTGCCCGCTTCACCTTCGGCTCCCTGCTCGTGCTCACCCTCTCGGCGTGCGCCTCGAGCGGCACGGCTCCCGTGACGACCGCGCCTGCGCCAGTCGCGGCGCCCGCAGCCTCTGCCAGACTGGCGACGCTCACGACCCTCGCTCCTGCCGCGCCCACAGCAGTGGGAATGGACGCCGCCCTTCCTGCCCGCCTCGACAGCATCGTTCGCGTGGCACTCGCTGAGGGCGCGGCTCCCGGTGCCGCAGTGGCCGTGGGCCGCTTCGGCCGCCTCGTGCACCTGCATGGATACGGCACCCTGGGCTATGCGGACGGCTCGCCCAGCGTGGATGCCGGCACGATGTACGATCTCGCCTCGCTCACCAAGGTGGTCGCAACCACCACGCTGGCGATGATGCTCCAGGAGGCGGGCACGCTCGACCTCGATCGCACGGTGGTCAGCTACGTCCCGGAGTTCGATGCGCCGGACAAGGCGGCGATCACGGTGCGCATGCTCCTCGCGCACACCGGCGGGCTCGAAGCGGGTGCCTCGCTCTACACGCACTACCGCGGTCGCGCCGAGTACCTCGCGCAGATCAATGCCAGGCCAGTGCGGGCTGTCCCAGGTACCATGACCGTCTACAGCGACTGGGACATGGTGCTCATGCAGGCCGTCATCGAGCGCATCACGGGCGCGCCTCTCGACGTCGTCGCCGCGTCGCGGATCTTCAATCCGCTCGGCATGAACGACACCCAGTTCCTCCCCGACACGAGCAATGCCGCACTGCGCCGGCGCATCGCCCCCACGATCGTCGACACATCGCGAGGTGGGCTGCTCCAGGGTACGGTGCACGACGGGAACGCCTGGGCCCTCGGTGGCGTCGCCGGCCACGCCGGACTCTTCTCCACGGCGCGCGACCTCGCCGTCTTCGTCCAGATGCTGCTCAACGGCGGCACGTACGGCAGCGTCCGACTCGTCGGCCCCAGCACCGTCGCCCGATGGACGGCGCGCCAGGGCACCGCGAGCCGTGCGCTTGGCTGGGACACTCCCTCGCCGGCCGGCAGCGCCGGACGATACTTCTCGCCGCGCAGCTTCGGGCACACCGGATATACCGGCACCTCGATCTGGCTGGACCCCGAGCGCGGCCTGTTCGTGGTGCTGCTCACCAACCGGGTGAACTCGCACGGGGAGAGCGCGCGTCACGTCCAGTTGCGCCGCGACATCGCCGATGCCGTGCAGTCATCGGTGCTGGACGCTCCGCTCATCGACTGGGAAGCGCGGCGCTGAGGCTTGGAGGCAAGGTGCCGCGGCAGGCGATGGTGGTGGCGCTAGACCTCAGTCGCCCCCATCGGCGCTTCTGACGCAGACGATTCCGGCACGGATACCGCGGTGGTGGACAACGCTGTTGCGGACAACGCGAGCAACGCGCGTACGCTCGTCGGATGACGGTGTGCCGGGTCCACCCGGTTCACCAGGTCGTGCAGCGCGGTGAAGCGTGCCGACAGCGGGACGAACTCCCGCTCGGAGGCGAGGAGCGAGAAGCGCGTCACCGCGGCCCACACGGAGCGGTCGTGCGTCACGAGCTCGCCAGCGCAGTCGGCCACGAGCCACGCGGCGGCGTAGCCGTCCGCGCGCTCGAGCTGCTCGACGGCGTGATGGAAGCGCGCCCGCGCCTCGTCGAACGCCCCCTCGAGCACGGCGAGGCGCACGACGAGCGACTCGAGCAGCTCGCGGCCGTGAAACCACCATCCGTCCCGCGTGCCCAGAGTTGCCAGTGCACGGTCCCGCTGCTCGCGCGCCGTCTGTACGTCGTGCATGCGTAGCGCCGTGAGGCCCAGCCCTGCCTGCGTGGCCACCATCACGTCCCTCCTCGCGTGCGACTCTTCGCTCGACGCGGCGAGCTCGCCGTAGAGACGCGTCGCGGCGTTCGTGTCGCCACGCTCGCGTTCCAGCCCCGCCATGTGATAGAGCGCGACGAGCCGGTTCGTTTCGTTCCCCAGGGCTGCGTACCAGAGCACGGCGTCGTTGCACGCACCATGCGCCGCGGCGAAGTTGCCGGTGCGCAGTTCCAGGGCGCCGAGATTCATCGACGCCGTTGCCGCGAGGTCGAGCGACTGTGCGTCGCGCGCCACTGTGACCGCCGCTCGAAGCGCCGCGCGCGCCGCACCGGTTTCCCGCGTGCGCGTGCGCGTCACGCCGAGCGCGAGCAGGGCGCGAGCCTCCAGCACGCGGTTGCCCACTGATTTTGCCCACATCACCACCTGGATCAGCAGGGCGATCGCCTCCTCGGGCTGCGTGGCCAGCAGCGTGCACGCGAGACGATGCGCGGCCTCCGCCACGAGCTCGGCGTCGCCCGTCTGGTTCGCGAGCCGCATCGTTGCCGCGGCCATCTGAATCGCCGTGGTGGTCTCGCCCGTGCGAGCGAGCACGTGCACGAGCTGCAGACGCGCGTGGATGATCTGCTGCGGAAGTCCTACCCGCTCGGCAGTCGCGAGCAGCTCGCGGGCGACAGGCTCCACGCCAGCGTCGTCGCTGACGT
>JAYUTY010000105.1:0-2143 GCA_043754875.1 Gemmatimonadota bacterium | reverse complement strand
ATGACCTCGACGGAGTAGCGACCGTTATGAGAACAGCGCCGACCGAAGCGTCTTACGGCGCCAGCCAGACCGTCGATCGAGAGTGCACATGTGACGTCGCTCTTGAGCGCTACCTCGGCAGCGGGACAGCGTCGTTGGATGAGGAGCCATTCCGGAGCGCTGCTGCGACGCTGTTCAGCACGTGGCGGGGCTGCGAAAACGCAGCCGCGACCGCCTCCGCTGCGCGCGAGACGATCGATGCCCTCGCACAGGGTGCAAGGTCGGGCGCGGTGTCGGACGAGCGAATCCTGCGGGCAGTCGCCTACATCAAGAGCCATCTGGACCGGCCGCTGACGCTCGAGCAGGTGGCGGACGAAGCCTGCCTCTCGCCAAGCCGTTTCCGGCACCTGTTCGTCGAGCAGACGGGACTGCGCTGCGTCCCTGTGTCCTGTGGCGCCGTTTCCTCCTCGCGTGGGAGATCGTGATGCGCGGAGGGTCGCGCTCGACTGCAGCCCACTCGGCGGGATTCGCCGATGCGGCGCACTTTCCGCGGACGTCGCTCACGAGTACAAAGACAGCGGTTAGTACAAAATCAGCCGCTTCGTTCAAGATCGCCGGCTCTCGCAGGAATAACCTGAGGCCACGTCCACCGGACGTGGCTTTCTGCATTCAACACCACTCTGCGAGGATCAGATGCGCGCCTTCACCGGTTTCTGGAAAGTCTTCAGTCGTGCCACCGCAATCGTGCTAACCATCGTGTCGGCCGGCCTGCTCACGAGCTGCATGCTCTTCGCCAAGCCACCGAGCGATCTCGACTACTCGCGTACCCGAACGAGTGAGGCGGGACGCTATCGCGCGACGATCCGGCCGCAGGGCGACTCGATTCCGCGGGGCAAGCTGCAGCGGTGGACGCTGCATCTGGAGACCGCCGCTGGCGCGCCGGTAGACAGCGCTTCGCTGACGGTCGACGGCGGAATGCCGCAGCACGGGCACGGACTGCCGACCAGGCCGCAGGTGACGCGCGTGCTCGGCAACGGCGACCACCTCGTGGAGGGGATGAAGTTCAACATGGGCGGCTGGTGGGTCGTGAAATTCGGCGTGGATGCGGCGGCTGGGCGCGACTCCGTCGTGTTCAACCTGAAGCTCTGACGGACGAAAGACGTCATCAACCCATCACCGGAATCGCCGATGCCGCGCCGTGTCTCTGTGCCATCCGTAATGCAAGTGCGGGCTCAAGTGCGAGCGAGTGCGCTCGCCGTGCTCGTGGTGAGTGTGGCCGCCAGCCTGTGCAGCATGACGACATACGTGGCGACGGGGTCCGCGGGCACGACGCCCCGGTGGTCTGCCGCGGAGCAGGCGACGCTGCGCTCCCTGGCGCTCTCGACGCTGGAGCCGCTTTCCCCGGATCCGACGAACCGGTACGGCGACGATCCGGCTGCGGCGTCACTCGGACGCGAGCTCTTTTTCGAGACACGGCTCAGTGGCAATGGCAAGGTGTCCTGCGCCTCGTGTCACGCACCGGCGCAGGACTTTCAGGACGGCGCGCCCTTGGCACGCGGCATGGGCACGACGGCGCGGCGCACCATGCCGATCGCGGGCACCGCGCACACTCCCTGGTTGTTCTGGGACGGTCGCGCCGACAGTCAATGGAGCCAGGCACTCGGCCCCCTGGAGAGTGCCGTCGAGCACGGGGGCAGCCGCACCCAGTATTTGCACGTCATCGCCGGCCATTACCGGGCTGAGTATCAGGCGGTGTTCGGGAAGCTACCCGACCTTGCGGGACTGCCCGACCGAGCCGGCCCGGTCGCCGACACCGCGGCCAACAGGGCCTGGCAGCGTATGCCGCCCGTTCGCCGCGGCGACATCACCCGTGTGTACGCCAACATCGGAAAGGCGATCGCTGCGTACGAGCGTCGGATCACCGTCTCTGCCTCGCGCTTCGACCGCTACGTGGACGCCGAACTCGGTGGCAAGTCTCGCACACCAGCAAGCGCACTGTCGAGCGATGAGGAAGCCGGCCTGAAGCTGTTCGTCGGCAGGGGCAACTGCGTGAACTGCCACAGCGGTCCGCTGCTGACGGACAATCACTTCCACAACACAGGGGTGCCGGCGTCAGCCGCGGTCGCGACGGCGGACAGTGGCCGAGCGACGGGAATACGGCAGG
>JAYUTY010000104.1:0-2147 GCA_043754875.1 Gemmatimonadota bacterium | reverse complement strand
GGGCTTCATGCTCGCGCAGCCGCTCGCCACCGCGGCGGAGATCGTTGCAGCGATGCCATCGCCCTTCGTGATCGAGGACAAGTACGACGGGATCCGTGCCCAGGCGCACGTGGACGGGAATGATGTCCGGCTCTTCTCGCGAACGCTGGACGAGATCAGCCATGGCTACCCCGACGTCGTCGCTGCGTTGCGTGGGCTCGGCGCGGGACTCGTGCTCGACGGCGAACTTCTGGCGGTCGACCCAGCGGACCCGCGCCAGGCGCGCCCCTTCACCGCGCTCCAGCGCAGGCTTGGCCGAAAGGCGCCGAGCGTGGCGATGATGGAGGAGATCCCGGTCGCATTCGTGGGCTACGACATCCTCGCGCGAGAACGGGCACTCGTGATCGAGCAGCCCTATTCGGTACGTCGCGCGATGCTCGAATCGTTTGAATGGCCCGAGCGTGGCGCCTTTCTGGCGCCGTACGTCCTCGCGGCACATGATGAGCAGATCGAGCAGGCGTTCGATCGCGCTCGCGCTTCGGGTAACGAGGGGCTGATCGCCAAGGACCCCTCGTCGCCCTACACGCCAGGGCGTCGGGGAAAGAGCTGGGTCAAGCTCAAGCGCGCCCTGGCGACGCTGGATGTCGTGGTCACGGGTGTGGAGCGTGGTCATGGGCGGCGGAATGGCGTGCTCTCGGACTACACCTTCGCCGTGCGGGCATCGGAGACCGACCCGACGCTGCTGAACGTGGGAAAAGCGTACAACGGCCTGACCGACGTCGAGATCGCCGAGCTCACCGAACGGTTCACGGCGATCACGACCCAGCGGTTCGGACGCTTTCATGCCGTGCGGCCTGAGGTAGTGCTCGAGGTCACCTTCGACATCGTGCAGAAGTCGGCGCGCCACAAGGCGGGGTACGCGCTCCGTTTTCCCCGGATCGTGCGCGTGCGCGACGACAAGCCAGTGTCCGAGGTCGATACGCTCGCACGCGTCCGTGAGCTGGCGGGCGAGACTTCGGAATGATCCTGCCTTCCACCGGGCCGGCATCCGCCGCGGCGATGCGTCGCGCGCTGCGCGTGCTCACCCCGGCTGTGCGTGAGTGGGTCGTCGAGACTTTCGGCGTGCTGACGCCGCCGCAGTCTGCCGCCATTCCGGCTGTGCACCGCGGTGAGCACGTGCTCATCTCTGCGCCCACCGGCACGGGAAAGACGCTCGCCGCCTTTCTTGCAGTCGTCTCCGAGCTGGTCGCTGCGCACGAGGCGCGCGCGCTCGCTGTCGGCATTCAGGCCGTCTACGTCTCGCCGCTGCGCGCACTGGGCACGGACGTCCAGCGTAACCTCGAGCGACCCTTGGCCGAGATCTGCGCGCGCCTCGGGGCCGGTTGCGGCTCGCGTGACGACAACGAGGACGAGGACGAGGATACGCCGCCGATCCGCGTCGCGTCGCGCACCGGCGACAGCACGCCAGCCGAACGCCGGCGCATGGTGACGCATCCGCCGCACATCCTGGTGACGACGCCGGAATCGCTCGCCATCCTCCTCTCCACGCCATCGATGAGCGAGCACTTTCGCACGGTGCGCTGGATGATCGTGGACGAGGTACACGCCATGGCGGGCGGCAAGCGCGGCGTGCATCTCACGCTGTCGCTGGAGCGGCTCGCCGCGGCTGCACTCGTGGATCCGGTGCGTATCGGACTGTCGGCGACCGTCGCGCCACTCGACACGGTCGCGCGTTGGCTCTGCGGCACCGAGCGCGTGCCGCGTGTCGTCGCGTGGCGCGCGCCACGCGACGCTCAGTTCACGGTGCAGAGCGCGCTCGCTGGTGAAGTGGTGCCCAATCCGCAACGCGTGCAGCGCGCCGTTACCAAGGCAGTGAGCGAGCGCGTGCGCGCTGGTCGCACCACGCTCGTCTTCACCAACACCCGTGGCGCCACGGAGCGGCTCGCCCATAAGCTGCGCGACATCTTTCCGGAGGAAGACGTCGCGGCGCACCACTCGTCGCTCGCTCGCGAGGAGCGCGTCGCGGTCGAGGAGCGGCTCCGCGCGGGCCATCTCCGCGTCGTCGTCACCTCCACGTCGCTGGAGCTGGGGATCGACATCGGCACGGTGGACGAGGTGGTGCTCGTGAGCTCGCCGCGCGACGTGACACGGGCGCTCCAGCGCATCGG
>JAYUTY010000103.1:0-2147 GCA_043754875.1 Gemmatimonadota bacterium | reverse complement strand
CGGCGTGCGTCGATCGCGGTGCGCTCCTCGGCTGTGAGATCGTTCGGCGCGCTGGGGGCGAGCAGGTAGAGCGCGATGCGCTCGCGCAGGCGGCCGGGCTGTGTGCTCGACATGCCGCTCGCAACTCGGGCGGCCGGACCGGCGCTGTCGAGCGCAGCGCGACTCGGCTCCGCGACCGGGAGCGGTCGAGTGCCGCACTGAGTGCGAATGGCGGGATTGGCCACGACCATCTGCCGGTCGGGGAGCACGAGTGACGAGTCGCGGAGCCGGCGCACGGCAGCGGTGTCACTCCCCTGCGACGCGGCCAGCAGCTGTTCCATGACGCCGTTGGACGTGGCTGCAAGCCGCTCCAGCTCTGCAGCGGCTCCGCGCGATGGCGGCGCCGAGGGCTGCGACGCGAGGCGGAGCGAGCATTGCCGATATTCCTCGCGGCGACGCTCACTCGTGACGTGCGCGCGCTGGCGGTCCATGACATCGATGAGCGGCCGCATGCCGGCGACGAATGCGTCGAGCCGCTCGGTGGTGATCTCGAGCTTCGCGGGTGCGCGTGATGTCGAGGTCGTGGTCGCAGAGGCAGTCGCCGCGGGTCGGGTGGAGCTCGCGGGCGCAGTGGAGCTCGAAGCGACGCTGCTGTCGCGCCCTCCGGTGCGCGACACCGCGTCCTCGGCCGCCCGCTCGGCGACCGCGCGGCCAATGCGTTTGAGGATCTGTGCGTCGGAGCGGGCAGGGACGGCGGCGAGCGTGGTCGTCGCGACCGCGAGGGCGGGGGCTTGGACGAGGCGGAGTCGTGGCATGGGTCGCGTCGTGGAGAGTGAAGCGTCCACCCGCGGATCGGGGGTCGCATGCGGCAGCGTGCTGTCGCGTCGCATGGCGAATGGTCGCGGCGGCGGACCAGTCGGACATGGGGAGAATGACCCAGCTCGCCGCGGGCGCGATCCGGACGTACAATGGGGCTGCGGCAGCCGCCGCATCCACGTTTTGGCGTCCACTCGTGACCGACCCGACCTCTTCATTCGAGTCCGCGAGCGTTGCCGCGGTGCTCGCGCAACGCTGCCGCGAGGATCGCGCGGCGCTCCTCGACGATCTCGTGACGATGCTCGCCGAGATCGTGCCCGGCGTGCAGGTGGACCGCTCGCTGCTGCGACGACATGTGACGGCGATCCGCATTCCGCTCGGCAGTCACGTCTACTCGCTCGAGCGCGGCGCGCACGACTCGTTCGACGCGAGCCGGCGGCAGCAGGTGCGCGGCGTCGTGATCCGCACCGAGCCGCTCGAGCTCGATGCCTTTCTCGCCGAGCTGGGTGTGGCGCTCGAGGTGGAACTCCAGCGCACCGAGCGTGGCCGCGATGCGGTGCGCGGCTGGCTGGACGCGCCGCGGTACTCACCCGACAAAAAGGAGTGATCATGCCCGACTACGTGCCCGGCTCCACCGCCAACCTGCCCAGCGGTGCCGCCGAACGGCTGCGCGCGATGCGAGGCACGGGCGACCGGGCGGCGTTCTTCACGAGCGATCTCTCGGTGGACGAGTTCCTCCTCGTCCAGCAGGCCGGCTTCGAGCCGCTCGGCCTCGTGCTCGGCTCGTCCATCTACCACGTGGGATTTCAGTGGCAGAAGTGGAGCGTGAGCCAGGAGCTGCCCGTACTCACGCGCGCGATGTACGAGGCGCGCGAGCTCGCGATGACGCGTATGGAGGAGGAGGCGGACCTGCTCGGAGCCGACGGCGTCGTGGGTGTGCGCCTCATCTTCAAGCAGTACCCGATGGACGAGGGGGTGCTGGAGTTCCAGGCGATCGGCACGGCGATCCGGCATCGTGAGCGCGTCGGAAGCTATCGCACAGCGGACGGACGCCCGTTCACGTCTGACCTGAGCGGGCAGGATCTCTGGAAGCTCGTGCGCGCCGGCTACCGCCCGGTGAGCCTGGCGATGGGGGCGTGCGTCTACCACATCGCGCACCTGAGCTTCATGCAGGCGCTGAAGCAGGTGGGGCGCAACCAGGAGATGAAGGTCTACACGGAGGCGACGTACGCCGCGCGCGAGTTCGCGCTCGAGCGCATGCAGGCGGAGGCGGTGTTGCGCGGCAGCATCGGCGTCGTGGGCGCGCGCGTGGAGGAATCCAACTGGGGGTGGGGGGCGAACGCGATCGAATT
>JAYUTY010000102.1:0-6496 GCA_043754875.1 Gemmatimonadota bacterium | reverse complement strand
TCGTCCCGTCGCGAATCTCCACGACGTGTGTTCGGCCGAGCGGCGACACCTCATCCATGCCTGGCTCGCCGTGCACGACGAGCGCGTGCACGGTGCCGAGTGTCTGTAGCGCCCCGGCGATCAGCGGCACACGGCGCACGTCGGCTACACCGACCACCTGACGGCCAGCACACGCGGGATTCGCCAGCGGCCCGACGATGTTCATCACCGTCGGGATGGCGAGCTCGCGTCGCACCGGGCCCACGTGTCGCATCGCGGGGTGCATAATCGGCGCGAACATGAAAACGAGCCCTGCGTCGCGCAGCGCGCGCTCCATCACGCCGACACCGACATCGATCCGCACGCCGAGCGCCTCGAGAACGTCCGCGCTGCCGCACTGCGACGTGAACGACCGGTTGCCATGCTTCGCAATGCGAACGCCCAACCCCGCGGCGACGAGGGCGGCCGCGGTGGAGATGTTGAACGTTCCCACCGTCCCTCCGCCCGTGCCGCACGTGTCCACGAGGTCGTCTGGTCGTTCCGCCGGCAGCCGCACCATCGCGCCGCGCAGCGCCTCGGCCGCGCCCGCGACCTCCTCCGCGCTCTCGCCCTTCACGCGCAATCCCACGAGCAGCGCCGCGATTTGCGCCGACGTCGCCTCGCCGCGCATCACGACGTCGAACGCCGAGCGCGACTCCCCCTCCGAGAGCGCGCCGCCCATCGCCAGGGTGCGGATCGCGTGCTGCAGCGCCGGCAGCGAGCTAGCCGACACTGAGCGTCTCGAGCATTCGTTCGGGCAGTCGCGCCTGGGTGGCGACGAGAGCGATCACGAGACCGAGCAGCCGCACGCGCTCCACGTCCTCATCCACGAAGATGCCGTGCATCGCGCGGTTGGTGAGGTTCACGACGCCGACCAGCGCACCATGATACACGAGCGGGAAGCTGATGAACGATCCCGTCGTGAAGTGCTCGTCGCGGATCATCGGGTGGCTGTGCGCCTCGGCCACGTCCTGCACGAGCAATGGCTGCCGGGTTGCCGCCACCTTGCCCGCGATTCCCTCGCCGAACGCGATGCGGTGACCGGGCGGCACGTTCGGCGCGATGCCGCGCGCCGCCGCGAGGTACAGCGAGTGCTCGTCCGGCGCGCGGAGCAGGAGCGAGCAGCGCTGCGCTCCCATGTCGTCGCCCACGAGCGTGAGCAGTCCGTTCACCATCTCCAGTGCGTCGTCGCTGCCGGCATCGAGCGTCAGGACGCGGTCGATCAGGTAGAGCGTCCGTGACTTCTGCCGGAGCGCTTCGCTGCGCCGATGCAGCTCGATGTGCGCCTTCTCCAGCTCGCCCACCGCGCTCGTGACCTGCGCTTCGACCGCCTCCGCACGTCGGCTCGCCCGCCGCGCATCTTCGAGGGCCTTGGCGACTTCGCGCTCGAGCGCCACCAGCCGCTCCGGATCGGCGCCCTGCACCGCGCCGGCGGCCTGGAAGAGTCGCTGTTCGAGCGCTGCCAGCTTGTTCTCGTATGTCGCGTGAACACGCTGCGTCACGTCCTCGAGCGTGCGGACCGCCTCCTCACGGGCCTCGCGCTCGTGGAAGCGCGCGGCCGCGAGGTCGAACAGCGCGGAAGCCGCTGCCATCCGCTCGGACGACCGCGTGCCGAAGAACTTCCGGGTCTCGTACAGTACGATCACCGCTGACAGCTGCCCCTCGAAGCGGATGCCCCGCAGGGACAGCCAGCCGACCTCGGGCAGCTTCGACAGTGCGAACAGCGCGGCGAACTCATCGGAATGATCGCCGAAGTCGATGAACGTGCCACCCGTCGCGACCCCCGCGCGCTCGCGCGCCGGCAGGTGATCGAACGTCGTCTCTAGACGAGCTGTCTGGATAGTGGCCCCGACGGCGAGCATCCGGTTCGTGAACATGTCGCGCCGTGCGTCGTACTGCACCACCGCGAGCTGGGCGAAGCGGTCCACTTCGGCCAGCGCTTCGGACAGCGCGAGGAGCGCACCCTCGAGGTCGGGCGAGACGCTGAGCGCGTGAGCCAGCGTGGCGAGCGTGCGAGGGGGCATCGGGCGGGTGGGAGTGCGCCGCGCGCGAGCCGCGGCGGACGACAAAGTTGGACGCCGCGCGGTCGGTAAGTCAATGCATGTGCATGCTGTCGCGTCACTCGTGCGACCCGTCTCAATTGCTTGACACGCTTCCCTGCTCGGCTAGCTTGTACCCCGATGCCGACTCGCATGCTGCAACTCGTGTTGCACTACGATGGCGCGGGGTTCAGCGGGTGGCAGCGGCAGCCCAATCGACGCACGGTCCAGGGAGTGCTCGAGGAGAGGTTGTCCCGCCTCTTCGACGCACCCACCGCCGCGATGGGAGCCGGCCGTACCGATTCGGGGGTGCATGCGCGCGGTCAGGCCGTCGGCGTGCGCGTCACCGGCCGCTGGACGGCGGAGGCGCTGCGGCGCGCCCTCAATGCCACCCTCCCGGACGACATGTGGGTCGAGCAGTCGCTGGAGATGCACGGCGACTTTCACGCGCGCTACAGTGCGGTCGCGCGGCGCTACAGCTACTACGTGGGCACCGACCGCCTCGCGAACTCCCCCTTTCGGCGGCGAACGGAGTGGGCGGTGGACCGGCCGCTTGACCGAGAGTCACTCGATGCCGGGGCCGCGCTGATCGTGGGCGACCACTGCTTCAGAGGCTTCGCCGTCCGCGGCACGGCACCGGCGTCCGACAATCACCGGTGCCAGATCCTCGAGGCGGGATGGCATGAGCGCGAAGGCGGTCTGGTGTTCCGGGTGGAGGCGAACCGCTTCCTTCACCACATGGTCCGCTTTCTCGTGGGCACGATGACCGAGGTTGCCTTCGGCCGGCGTCCGATTCACGAGCTCTCGACGCTACTGCTCGCCAGCGACAACGACGAGGTATCACCGCCGGCGCCGGCGCACGCGCTCTTTCTGGACCGGGTGCGATATCCGGCCGCCCTGTATCTTTCCCAGTCATGAAGATCTACTTCGCCACGGCTAGCGCGGACGACGTCTCGTGGGGCGCCTCCCACGGGATGCTCGATGGAGTCGTCACAACGCCTGGGCTGCTGGCGGCCGAGCCCACGGATGACGCGCGGGCGCTCCTCGCGGATCTCTGCCGCCTGCTGCACGGCCCGGTCTTCGCCTCGGTGCAGACGCTCGACGCACCGGGCGCATACCGCGACGGCAGGGAGCTCGCGAAGCTCTCGGATCAGATCGTGGTCGAGGTTCCCTTCGTCGAGGAGACGCTGGGCGCCATGCGCCGGCTGCACGCCGACGGCATCCGTGTGGCGGCGACGTCCGTGTTCAACACCGCACAGGCCTTGCTGGCCGCGCGCGCCGGGGCGTCGAGCGTGGTGACTTCGATCGCGCAGCTCGATGCGACCGGCCATGACGGCGTCGGCGTCGTGCGCGAGATGCGCGCGGCATTCAAGAGCTCGTCCGCGGAATGCGACGTGATTGCGCTCGACCCCGCGTCCCCGACGCAGTTCGGTGCCTGCGCGATCGCGGGTGCCGACGTGGCCGCGGTCACCGCCGAGCTCGGGCGCTCGCTGCTCGTGCACCCGCTCACCGACCGCGGCATCGACCAGTTCATGCGCGACGTCGCGCGACTGCGCCGGGTATGGCCGCACTCGTGACGCGCTGCACCGCGCTCGCACTATCTCTGCTGCTCCTCGCCTGCACCGGCCGGAGCACGGAGACTTCGGCGCAGGGGGTCGCGGCTGTCGAGCCGCCTCGCGCCGCCACCATTCCGACCTCGCGCCGCACCGCCATCACCGAAGCGGTGGCGCGCGTGTCCCCAGCGGTCGTCACGGTGCAGACGGAAGCCGTCCAGCGCGTCGCGGTCGATCCGTTCACGGCGATGTTCGGCGGCGGACAACCCAGCGAGCAGCGATCGTCGGGACTTGGTTCCGGCTTCGTGATTCGCGCCGATGGACTCATCATCACCAATGCGCACGTCGTCGCCGGCGCGACGTCGATCTCGGTGATGCTCCGGGACGGCACGACCTATCCGGCGAAGATGATCGGCACGGACGAGACGAACGATCTCGCCGTGCTCCGGGTCAGCGCGAAGAATCTTCCCGTCGCGCCGCTCGGTGATTCGGAGGCGCTCCTCGTCGGCGAGTGGGCGATCGCGATCGGCAACCCGTACGGCTTCATGCTCGGCAATTCGGAGCCGAGCGTCACGGCCGGGGTGATCAGCGGGATCGGACGCAATCTCGTGGCTCGCGGCGAGGGTCCGTCGGCCTACTTCGACATGATCCAGACCGACGCGTCGATCAACCCTGGCAACTCCGGCGGTCCGCTGGTCAGTGCGGCGGGCGAGGTGATCGGCGTCAACTCGTCGATCTATAGTACGAGTGGCGGCTCGATCGGACTGGGCTTCGCCATCCCGATCAACCGCGTCCGCCGCGTCGCGGAGGACCTCCTGGAGCACGGGCGCGTGCGGCGACCGTGGATCGGGGTGCGGCTCGAGACTCCGGGCACGGACAATCCCCGCGACGCGATCGCTCGCGGCGCACGGGTCATGGCCGTGACGCCGGGTTCGCCGGCCGAGCGCGCGGGTGTTCGCGCTGGCGACCAGCTCGTTCGGGTCCGCACCCGCACCATCCGCAACCGCTTCGATTGGGATGCCGCGCTGCTCGACCTTCGCGTGGGCGAGCAGGTGCCCGTCGTCGTCCGGCGCGGCGGCTCGGACGTGCCACTCACGGTCGCGATCGCCGACCTTCCCGAGGTCAGCGCCCAGAAGGTCCAGGTGCTTCGCGAGCTCGAGCTCGTCACTCTCACGCCGGCGATCCGGGCGGAGCGCGGCGTCGGCGCGGCGCGCGGCGCGCTGGTGTACCGAGCGAGCCAGCGAATCACCTCCGAGCTGCTGCTGCAGCCGGGCGACGTCATCGTGCAGGTGAACCGGACGCCCGTGGTATCGGCTGAGGACGCATCGCGCGCGCTCGACTATTATGCGGGGCGTGGGCCGATCCGCCTTTTCTTCGAGCGCGAAGGACAGATCTCCTATACCGACTTTGTGATTCGATGACGGCGCACGACCGTTACTCCTCCCCGCTCGCCGAGCGCTACGCCTCCGCGGCGATGCTGGAGCTGTGGTCGCCACGCATGCGACACGGACTCTGGCGCCGGCTCTGGCTCGCCCTTGCGGAGGCCGAGCAGCGGTTGGGGGTGCCGATCCCGGATGAGGCGCTCGCGCAGATGCGCGCCCACCTGGACGACATCGACTTCGAGAAGGTGGCTGTCTACGAGCGCCGTTTCCGGCACGACGTGATGGCGCACGTGCACGCCTTTGGCGACGTGGCGCCCTCGGCGCACAAGTTCATCCATCTCGGTGCCACGAGTGCCTTCGTCACCGACAACGCCGACCTGATCGTCATGCGGCGCGGGCTGATGCTGCTGCGCGGGCGGGTCGTGCGTGTGCTGCGCTCGCTGGCCACGTTCGCGCGCGAGTGGCGTGCCGAGCCGACGCTGGGCTACACGCATCTGCAGCCCGCGCAGCCCACCACTGTCGGCAAGCGCGCGACGCTCTGGATGCAGGACCTCGTGCTCGACCTGGCGGACCTCGACCACCGCATCGCGACGCTGCCCTGCCGCGGCGTCAAGGGGACGACCGGCACGCAGGCGAGCTTCCTGGAGATCTTCGAGGGTGATCACGCCAAGGTGCGCGAGCTCGACCGGCTCGTGACGGCGTCGATCGGTTTCGCCAGCTCGATCCCGGTGAGCGGGCAGACCTACTCGCGCAAGCTCGATGCGCAGGTGCTCGGCGTCGTGAGCGGCATCGCGGCCAGCGCGGCCAAGTTCAGCGCGGACATCCGCATGCTCCAGGCATTCGGCGAGATCGAGGAGCCGTTCGAGCGCGAGCAGATCGGCTCGTCGGCCATGGCGTACAAGCGGAATCCGATGCGCTCCGAGCGCATCGCGTCGCTGGCCAGATTCGTCGGCTCGCTGGAGCCGAACGCGAACCAGACCCACGGCGTCCAGTTCTTCGAGCGGACGCTGGACGACAGCGCGAACCGCCGCCTCACCCTGCCGGAGTCGTTCCTCGCGACCGACGCGATCCTCGGCCTGATGGAGAACATCACCTCCGGGCTCGAGGTACATCCAGCGCGCATCCGGCGCCGGCTGATGGACGAGCTGCCGTTCATGGCGACGGAGGAGCTGATCGTTCGGGCGGTCCGCGGCGGCGGTGACCGTCAGGACGCGCACGAGCGGATTCGCAAGTACAGCATCGATGCCGCACGCGCGCTGAAGGACGGCGCGTTGCACAACGATCTCCTCGATCGGATCGCCGCTGACGACGCGTTCGACGTCGATCGCGACGAGCTCGAGCGGGCGATGGATCCGAAGCGTTTCGTCGGCCGCGCGCCCGAGCAAGTGGACGAGTTTCTCGACGAGGTCGTGGGCCCGCTGCTCGCTGGCGTTCATGGCGAGGAGCCGGTGCTGGAGGCCATTCGCGTATGACCCCCATCACGACCGAACTGCTTCCGCTCCCA
>JAYUTY010000101.1:0-18398 GCA_043754875.1 Gemmatimonadota bacterium | reverse complement strand
CGCGCCCAGACGCACGCCGGCGATGACCTCCGGCGAGGTGACTTCTTCTTCGAGACCCTGCGTTCGCTCGGCGTATGCGAGCTGATACGGCCCGCTCGTCACCCCGCTGTCGCGCTCGGCGATGAGCAGCGTCTGCTCCTCCTGTGGATTCGCTTCCTGATTGACCTTCCGGATCAGATGCGCCACGATCGCCTGCACGCCGGGCGTCGCCTCGAAGCGCCGGATGTCGTGCGCGGTGAAGCGCAGCCCCTGGAACGACGCCGAGGTGGTTGCCGTGACGGTCGACGCGAGCCGTGACACCTCGGCTACCAGCGCGGTGCTATCGCGCGATGTAAGCACGTCCACCGAATCGAGCGCCAGTGGCGCAACCTGAGCACCGAGAAATCCGATCGCCCACGATGTCGCCGCACCGTCGGTCCGAATCTCCCGTAGTGGCCAGAGACGACACTGCGGATCGTCGTCGGTTGGGGCAGGGCCGAGCCGAGCCGAAAAACGTGCACCGCCGCGGCCAAAGAGGGTTGCTGTGCTGGTGCGCCCTCCCGTGGAATCGAGATACGCGGCGGTCGCCCGATCGTCGTCCGCCGGCAGCAGCAGGATCGCTTCGTCGCCTGTCGCTCCCTGAACCAGAAGCGCCGGCCCCGCGCCGGAGTCCCAGCCCGAGCTGTTGCCATGGTGCGTCGACGAATCCACTCGCGTGGTGGCCGTCACCACTGACGAATCGGCGCGCGCCACGGGCCTGCTTCGCTCGCACGCGGATACCAGCGCCAGCGAGAGGAGCAGGGCGCGAAGTCGCACCTGAAGCGTGGCGCAGTCGGAACAGCGGCGAGATTGCATCCGCGGTAATTTGGTGCCGAACAGGGCGTCGTCAATCACGGAGACTCTTCGAATGCACGATTCGCTGCCCGTTGCACCATTGCCTTCCGTCGAGCGCCCGAGCTCGGCGCTGGCACGCGCACCCACACGCGAGCGTGGCAGCTGGGCGCTCTACGACTTCGCCAACACCATCTTCTCGATGAATGTGGCGACGCTCTACTTCTCGGTCTGGCTCATCGCGGACCTCGGCGCGTCGAACACGGTCTATGCGCTCGGGAACGGCATCTCCTCGCTGCTGGTGGTCCTCTCCGTCCCCCTGCTTGGCGCACTGTCAGACGCTCGGCGGCGACGAAAGCCGTGGGTGGTCGGCTTCACGATCGCCTCGTGCATCGCCACGGCCGCCATCGGCTACTTCGGCCAGTCCACCCTTCCGCTCACTGGCGAATCGGTGATCGGCGGCACCGCGTTGCCAGCGGGATGGCACCCTGGTTTCGGCACCTTCGGCTGGGTGCTGTTCGCGTTCATCGCGGCGAACTACACCTACCAGGCAGCCCAGCCGTTCTACAACGCCATGATGCCCGACCTCGTCCCACCCGAGGAGCAGGGGCGGCTCTCCGGCATCGGGACCGCCGTGGGCTACGTGGGCACGATCGTCGGCCTCCTCCTGATCTTCCCTTTTTTCAGCGGCGCAGTGCCGTTGTTGGGCGCGCTCCCGGCGGGTGTGATGTCCGCCCTGCGTCACCTCGTTCCCTTCACGTCGCACGGTGGGCGCGTCTCCATCTTCATGCCCACCGCCATCCTCTTCCTGCTGTTCTCGCTGCCGCTGATCGTCTTCTGCCGCGATCACCATCCTCGCCGCGATGCCGCACCTATTCGCTGGGGCGATCCCTTCCGCGACGTCTGGAGCACGCTGCGCGACACCAAGAGGTATCCAGGCGTGCTGCCCTTCATCCTCGCCTCCTTCCTGTATCAGGACGCCATCGGCACGATCGTCTCGTTCATGGCGATCTACGCCGTGAAGGCGATGGGCTTCGCCCGCGGCACCGAGACCACGCTCTTCCTCGTTCTCACCATCCCGGCGATCTTCGGCAGCTACCTCGCCGGTCGCCTCGTCGACCGTTTCGGCGCGCGCCGAACACTGGTGCTGACCATCGCGGGCTGGATCGTCCTGCTGATCGCCATGATCGCCTCACCCACGCAGAATGCGTTCTGGGGGGTAGGGCTGATGATCGGCATGATCTTCGGTGGCGTGCCCACCGCCGAGCGGCCGCTCCTGCTCTCACTCGTGCCGGCGGATGAGGCGGGACGCTTCTTCAGCCTGATGCTGCTGTCGTCGCGCGCTGCCGCCATCGCCGGCCCATTCATCTGGAGCATCACGGTCGACGTGCTCGAGCCGGCGCGCGGCACCGACTTCGCCTATCGTGCAGCCGTGCTCACGGTCGCTGCGATGTTCGCAGCCTCGATGCTCCTGTTGCGACGCGTTCCCCATGTCGCTGTCGGCCAACGTCAGCGGTAGGGTCGCCTGATGCTTTACGGCGCGCTCCGCGCAGCTGCCGACGTCGCTCTGCACTGGTACTACGGCGACGTCCTCGTGCAGGGTCGAGAACACGTGCCGGCCAGTGGCCCATTGCTGGTCGTCGCCAACCATCCCAATGCGCTCGTGGATGCGATGCTCGTCGCCACTACGGTGCCGCGCCGGGTGCTGATCACTGCGAAAGCGACCCTGTTCGAACACCCACTCCTCGCGCCGCTGCTGCGCGCAGTCGGCGTCGTGCCGCTTCGCCGCGCCGGGGACGAGCGACGCGTCGCTGCAGCGGTCGAAGCGGCGACAACCACCACTTCGCATCCTGCCCGCGAGCGCAACGACGGCACCTTCCGCCTCGTCGTCGACGCGCTGCGGCGCGACAGCGTGGTCATGATCTTTCCCGAGGGGATCAGCCACGATGCGCCGGCGCTGGCGCCGATCAAGACCGGCGCGGCACGCATGGCGCTCGAAGCGCGCACAGCTGGAGTTCATGGCGTGCATATCCTGCCGCTCGGGCTGGTCTACGAACGCAAGGAGCAGCTGCGAAGTCGCATCCTCGTCCGAGCTGGTGCTACGCTCGACGTCGATGCCTGGTGCGCGGCGCACGGGAAGACCGAGATCGCCATGCTCACCTCGGAGATCGATCGGCGCCTGCGCGCCGTGACGCTCAACTTCGCGTCGGCTGAGCGCGCCGAGCGTGCGGTACGCGTTGCACGCGCGCTGGCGGCAACGATCGACGAGCCTCCCGCACTGGGGCAGCCACGCACCCTGATCGTCGAAGCCGAGCTCGCGGCACGCGTCGAGCGCGCCACCTCCGCTCTCTCGGGCGCCCCTCCCGAGTTGACCGCCCAGGCCGATGCGCTCGCCGCCCGGTTCGCCCAGCTGGAGGCGCGGCTCGCGGCTCGCGGAGCAAGCATCGATCACGCCGGCATCTCGGCGAGCACCACGCGTGGCGTGCATTTCGTCGTGCGCGAGGGGTTGCTCGCCACGGTCGCCACACCAGTCGCGCTGCTGGGGCGGCTCACGCACTGGCTCCCGCTGGCGATCGCGCGAGGGGTCGCGCTACGCTCGATCGCTGACGATCCATCGCGCGACCAGCCCGCGATGCGCACGATCGTGCTGGGCTTGGGTGCCCTGCTGCTCTGGTATGCGGGCACCGCGATCGCCGTCAGCCACTGGTTCGGACCGATGGCGGCCCTGGCCTGGGTGATCCTGCTTCTCGCCTCAGCGCGTGTCGATGTCCTGTTCGGAGATCGCCTGCGACGTGCCCGCGAGCGCGCCCGTACCTATCTCGCGTTTCGTTCCGATCCCGCCTTTCACACGATGATCCTCGCGGAGATGCAGACGCTGCTCGACGGGGCGCAGACATTGGAACAGGCGCTCGAGAAAGGGCCAGCCTAGCGCCGCGGCGGTGGCAGGAAGGGGCCGCCCAGATCCCAGTGCCAGGCTTCTTGCCGGATCCCCGTGCGAGGATCCTTGAGCGGCTTGTACTGCAGTCGCGAGGCGGGTATCCCCGCGCGGTTGCCATAGGCGAGCAGGGCGGCCTTGTTGGTCGAGACCAGGTGCGCCATCGGCCGGCCCTTCCAGACATGGCGATGCATCCAGAGCCCGCCGTCCATCGCGTGGATCATCCCGTCGCGCCGTCGCGCAAACTCTTGATAGGGCGGCTCGTCGCCGCCGCCTACTGACACGCCGGCACACCTTCCACCACGGCGGGCACAGGCACGGGAGAGACAGGCCCGTAGAAGATGGTGCACTGAAGTGGGTACGCGAGAGGGTGCGTGGCAGTCGCTGCCCATCCCCCGGTGGCCGGGGCGGACACCGTGATGATCATGCCCGGAGACGGGCGGAACTTGAGCAGGGCGGTGTCGTTCGAGTACTTCGCGCTGTCGAAGTAGAACCCCTCTTCCGCCACGGCGAGGTTCCGCAGGTCGCTGCGCATCGCGGCCGCGTTGGCCTTCCCCTTGGTGTTCTGGAACCTCGGAATCGCGATCGCGGCGAGGATGCCGATGATCACGACGACGATGAGCAACTCGATGAGTGTGAACGCGGAGCGGAGACGCAGCATCGCGACGGTCCGATGAGTACGAAGGTGAATGGCGGGCGGTCGACGCGAAACGCGCCAGTGACCGGATGCCCAACGAGGAGCACGTGGACGACGAGCACTAAGAAGGCAAGCCGGATGCCTGTGGCAATGGTGCCACTAACTCTTTTATCAGCAATCGCTTGTGTTCGATCAACAAGTATCGGCGCACCGTGTGCCCGCCTTGATTCGCACGAACCGAGGCACTCTGCAATACTGAAGGCGACACTGTGGCGCCATCGGTCAGAGCTTCGTCTCGAGCCAGTTCTTCCCCGTCCCTACCTCCACGAGCAGTGGCACTGAGAGCGTCGCGGCGTGCTCCATCTCACGGGTCACGAGCTCGGTCACGACCTCGAGCTCGGGACCCGGCACTTCGAACACCAGTTCGTCATGTACCTGCAGCAGCATGCGCGCGCTCAACCCCTCGCTCAGCAGCCGGTCACGGATCTGGATCATCGCCATCTTGATCAGATCGGCTGCTGAACCCTGGATGGGTGAGTTGGCGGCCGTCCGCTCTCCGAACGCGCGGATGTTGAAGTTTCGGTCGCGCAGCTCCGGGATGTAGCGCCGCCGCTTGAAGATGGTCTCCACGTAGCCGTGCTGCCGTGCGTACTCCACCGTGCCGTCGAGAAACTCGCGAACCCGCACGAACCGCTCGAAGTACCGTTCGATGAACTCTTTCGCCTCGGCGTGCGAGATCTTGAGCTGGCGCGACAGCGCGTGCGGACCCTGCCCGTAGATGGTCGCGAAGTTGATCGTCTTCGCCCGTCCACGCATTTCGGAGGTCACCTCGGCGAGCGGTACGTCGAAGATCAGTGCCGCGGTCTGACGATGGATGTCGCCTCCTGACTGGAACGCCTGCACGAACGCCGGGTCGCCAGACAGGTGCGCCAGCAGCCGGAGCTCGATCTGCGAGTAGTCGGCGGCGAGCAGTGTCCAGCCCTTCCGGGGGATGAAGCCACGGCGGATGTCGCGCCCGAGTTCGCGCCGGATCGGGATGTTCTGCAGGTTCGGCTCGCTCGACGACAGTCGCCCCGTCGCCGCCACCGTCTGATTGAACGACGTGTGCAGCCGCCCGGTATGTGGGTTCACCAGCGCCGGTAGCGCATCGATGTAGGTGCTCTCGAGCTTGCTCAGCTCGCGATACTCCATCAGCAGCACGGGAAGCTCGTGCCCCGCATCAGCAAGCTCCTGCAGCACGCTCGCGTCGGTCGACGGGCCGGTCGCGGTGCGCTTCGTGGACGGAAGCCCCAGTCGCTCGAACAACACCTGCCGCAGCTGCGGATTGGAGTTGATGTTGAACTCTCCTCCCGCAGAGACGTAGATCTCCTGCTCCACCCGCTGCCGCTCGCGCGCGAATCGTTCCTTGAGCGACGCGAACCACGGCCGGTCGATCTCGATCCCCACCCACTCGAGATCTGCCAGCACGCCGATGAGCGGAATCTCCACCGTGCTGTACAGCTCATAGATCTGCTGCGCCTCGAGCTGCGGCCGGAACCGCTGCTCCAGCTGCCACGTCACGTCGGCGTCCTCGCACGAGTAGTCGCGCGCGCACGCGATCGGCACCACGTCGTAGGGAAGCTGCTGCCGCCCTTTCCCGCAGAGATCCTCGTAGCTCGTCATCGTGTGATCGAGGAACTCCAGCGCGAGCAGGTCGAGCCCGTGCGAGCGACGCCCCGGATCCAGCACGTAGCTCGCGAGCATCGTATCCGAGACCAGCCCTCTCACAGTGAGACCGGACCGGCGCAGCACGAGCATGTCGTACTTCGCATTCTGCGCCACCTTCCGCACGGTCGGGTCCTCGAGCAACGCGCGCAGTGGGGCCATCGCCGGGTCGTCCAGAGCGGGCAGGTTCTTCACCGGCCCGCTTCCGCCCGCCGCGAGCGAACGCGCTGCGATGCTCGTCGGCTCGCTGGCCTTCGTCGCCTTGCGCGCACGCGGCTTCTTCGGCTGCGCCTCGTTCGCCTCGTCGGCGTCGCTCCCAGAATCCGTCGCGTCGGCGTCGCCGAGCAGCAGATCGCCCTGCGCTGGCTGAAACGCTCGATGGCGCAGCGGGAGGTAGTATGCCTCGCCCGCAGCGACCGCGACGGAGATGGCAACGAGCGTGCAGCGGAGCGGATCCACCTTCTGTGGGCTGTCCGGGTCGATCACCGTCTCGGTGTCGAACGCGATGTACGGCGCCTTTCGCGCCCGCGCGATCATTCGCTCCAGCGCGGGGATCGAGTCCACCGTCGTGTAGTTCGTCGCGGGGCGTGTCACCTCAGCGACTGCCTCCGGTGCGCCAGGTGTCGCCACCGCTGCGATGGACGCTGCGACCGCCGCCGATTCGCCCATTGACCGCGCGAGCGAGTTGAACTCCAGCTCGACGAACAGCTGCCGCAGCCGCATCGTGTCGGGCTCACGCACGCGCATCTCGTCCAGTGCGAGTATCAGCGGGAGATCTTCGCGAATAGTTACTAATTCTTTCGACAACCGCGCCATCTCGGTCTGCTCCAGGAGCGCTTCACGCGGACGCTTCTTCGTCAGCGTCGGCGCCGCCGCCAGGATGGCTTCCAAGTCGCCGTACTCTGCCACCAGCTCGCGCGCTCCCTTGTCGCCGATCCCCTTCACCCCCGGCACGTTGTCGGACGAGTCGCCGACGAGCGCGAGGTAGTCGGTCACGTGCGCCGGCGGGACGCCGAGCCGCTCCGCGCCATTCTCCACCGACACCCACTGCTCCTCGACGCTCGCGGGCCCACCGCGTCCAGGATTGAGCAGCCAGACGCCTGGCTTGACGAGCTGCTGGAAATCCTTGTCGCCCGAGACGATCACCACGTTGGCGCCATGCTCCACCCCCTGGCGCGCCAACGTCCCGATCACGTCGTCCGCCTCGTAGCCCTTGAGCGACAGGATGGGAATCCGGTACGCCTCGAGGATCTGGCAGATGCGCTCCATCCCTGTGTCAAAGTCCGACTGGAGCTCGTCTGTCAGCTTTTCGCGCGTCGCCTTGTAGGCGGGATACCGCTCGTGCCGAAAGCTCAGCCCTGAATCGTGGACCCAGCCCAGGTACTCCGGCTCATGCGTCGAGAGCAGGCGTTGAAGGAAGTTCACCACCCCCCAGGCCGCCGACGTGTTTTCACCGTGCGCCGTGGTGAGTGGGCGCGAGATCAGCGCGAAGAAGGCGCGATAGATCAGCGCGTAGCCGTCGATCAGGAAGAGCCGAGGCGCCTCGGGGCGACTGGCGACGGGCGGTGCGGAGAAGGTGGGATCAGTCACAGGAGCAGTCGGCGAGATACGAGCTCGGCACCGGCGGGCACCAGATCCGGTACCTCGTGAGGCGGCTCGCAAGCGAGCAGCGCGCTCTGGTCGGCGAAGCATAGAGCGTGCGCGCCAGCGGCGATATGTCGAGCCGGAAATCCGCTCCCCGAAACAGCACCGCCTGCCATTTTCGTGGCAGGCGGTCGAACGATCAGGCGCGCAGCCGGTAATGCCTCAGCCGACGCGCTGCACGTTGGCGGCGTGAAGACCCTTTGCTCCCGTCTCGATCTCGAACTCGACTTCCTGCCCCTCAGCGAGCGTCTTGAAGCCATCCATCCCGATGGCCGAGAAATGAACGAACACGTCCTCGCCACCCTCCTGCTCGATGAAGCCATACCCCTTGGCGTCGTTGAACCACTTCACTTTGCCTCTAGCCATGTGCGAGCTGCCTCCAACGAGGTGAATCATCCCTGCACAGCCGGTGCTGGGCGCGCCACTCGGCGTGCGGCGGCTATATAGGAGCAGCTTGACTTTTTGTCAAGAAATGGCGCAAGTCGCAGCGGCATTCCAGCTCCCTGCTTGCTCCCTGCTTGCTCCCTGCTTGCTCCCTGGGGGGCAGCGACGTTACGTTCGCCCTGTGTCGAAAGAGAGCCTGGTAGGTCAGACGCTCGCAGGATATACCCTGCGAGGCGAAGTAGGGGAGGGCGGCACTTCTGCCGTCTTTCGTGCCGAGCACGCGACCCATGGGGTGGTCGCCGTGAAGGTGCTGCGCGAGAAGCTACGGCGTGACAAGACCGCCGTAGCTCGCTTCGTGCGCGAAGCGCGCTACGGCGAGCGCGTTCGGCATCCGAACGTCGTGCAGACGATCGAGGTCGGCGAGGCGGGCCCCGACATGCACTTTCTCGCCATCGAGTGGGCTGCCGGCGAGCTGCTCGAGAAGTACGCCAAGCAGCACGGTCCATTGCCAGGCGACGAAGTGGCGACGATCGTCACGCAGATCGCCGACGCAGTGCACGCTGCGCATGACGTCGGGATCGTGCATCGCGACCTCAAGCCGGACAACGTCATGTACGACCCGGCGACGCGGAACGTGAAGCTGCTCGACTTTGGCATCGCGACCGATACGGACATGGCGCCCGAGCAGCGGCTGACGCGTGCCGGCTTCTTCGTCGGCACACTCATGTACGTCGCCCCCGAAGCGCTGTCCGGCGAGCTCGTCACTCCCGCGGCGGATCAGTACAGCCTGGCGACGATCGCCTATCTGCTCCTGACGGGCTGTCTGCCCTTCACAGCCAAATCGCCACGCGAGATGTTCTCCCAGCTGCTCTCCCAGCCGCCAATCCCGCTCAACACTGCCCGCCCCGGCCTCAAGTTCTCACCGGCCGTCGAGCAGGTCATCATGCGAGGGCTCGGCAAGGATCCGCGTCAGCGCTATGCGAGCACCGTGGAGTTCGCGAGCGCTCTGCAGACGGCGGTCGGCGATACCAGCAAGCCGGCCGAGGCGGGGATTCTCTCACGCATGAAATCTCTCTTCAAGCGGTAGCTGCTCGTCAAGCAGTAACGGGAGGGAGCGCGCTCTCGCGCTCCTCCACGCGCTCACGCGTCAGGTCGGCCGGATTCACTGGTAGCCATACGGTGAACGTCGAGCCGCGTCCCGCCTCACTCTCGACGCCGATGTCGCCTCCCAGGAGGCGCGCCAGGCGGCGCGAGATCGCCAGTCCGAGCCCGGTCCCGCGCTGCATGGAATCGCCACGCGGACCGGCGTTCACCTGTTCGAACTCGTCGAAGATTCGGTCGAGATCCGCCTTGGCGAGGCCGACCCCCGTGTCCACGACCTGCAGGGCAATCCAGATCCCCGCACGCGGTGCCCGCGCCAGCAGCTGTGCGGCGAGTGCCTCTTCGCCCGTCGTACCGAGCCGGCGAGGAGTGGAGGCGGCCGGTGCCCCTACGAGACGAGCTCGCACGCTGATCGTCCCGGTCTTCGTGAATTTCACCGCGTTGCCGATCAGGTTGATCAGGATCTGCCGTAGATGCGTGGGGTCTGTTCGCACGCGCGGCAGCGAGGCCCCGACCGTCAGGGAGAACGTCAGCCCCTTCTCACTCACGAGTGATTCCAGCTCGCTCGCCACGTTCAGCACGAAGGGACGCAGCACGATCGTCTCCGGATGTACTTCCAGCCGCCCGGCCGCGATCTTCGCGATGTCCAGCACCTGATCCACGAGATGTCGGAGATGAGTCGCCGAGGCAGCGATGCGATCCACAGGCGGCACCTGGCGCGGGGAGAGATCGCCGTAGAAGCCGTCGCGCAGCAACTCGACGAAGCCGACGATGGCATTGAGCGGCGTACGCAGCTCGTGCGACACGTTGGCCAGGAACTCGCTCTTGGCCTGGTTCGCCCGTTTCACATCGCTGTAGAGCCGCTCGAGCTCCACCGATCGTTCGGCGACCGACTGAGCGCGACGCTGCTCGCGCAGCAGTCCGATGGCGAGCAGCAGGACCCCGAACACACCGAGCATCCAGAGCGCCCAGCGTAGCGACCGGGTGGTGAGAGCGTGCGTCGTGGCGACGCGCCAGGTCCCGCCGTTGGGCAGGCGCACGATCATCCGTCCCTCCGCGAGCGACTGCGCACTGCCACCCGGCTCCCCAAGGAGCACCACGGAATCCGTCCCCGCGAGCACGGTCAACGTCAGCCGCGTGTCCGGATTCGTCCGTGCAAGCCAGGCGCGCAGTGCATCGCTGTCCACGACGATCCCGGCCGTGCCTCCCTCCGCGCTGGTCGGCGACACGAAGGGACGAGACAGTACGATCAGCGAGTGACCACGCGCCACCGGCATTACGGTCACGAGACGCTGATCTCCTGGCCGCATCCGCTCCAGCTGCTCGAGACGCGAGTGCGAGATCGGCCGCACGGCCGCATCAGTATCGAAATCCATGATCAGCTCACCAGCAGCGTTGCGCACCCAGACATGGCGTGCTCCCGGCGAACCGTTGAGCAGGGTGCTCACCGACTGGTGCAGCAAAGCGCTATCCTTCACGTCCGAATGGACGGCGGCGAGTTGCGCCACCCGGTCCAGCACGTCGCTGCGTGCCGCGACGAATGATTCAGTGAGCAGCCCGGCCGACTGGGCATCGAGCGTCGCCTGGTTGCGATTGGCGCGGAGCAGAGCGCGATCGAGTAGCAGCAAGCCGCCGAGCAGCACCAGAAAGACCGCGCCCAAGAAGCGCGAGAGCACTGCGAGGCCAGCCCGCGTTCCAGCTTCGTGCCCGAACGATTGTCCTGCGTCACCCGTCCCACTCACGTCTGCCACGCGTATGCCTGATCACGATCGTTTACTTGCGATGCTCGCCGAGCGCTCGGCACGGCGGGGACAGTTCACCCTCGCCTCTGGGCGAGAGTCCACCTTATACATCGACGCACGACTGACCACAATGAGCCCCGATGGGCTGGCACTCATTGGGCCCCTCGCGCTCGCAGCCATCCGCGCCGCCGGTTGGACCGTCAGCGCGATCGGTGGCCTCACGCTTGGGGCAGATCCAGTCAGCTACGCCATCGCATATGCGAGCGCCACGACGGATGCGCCCCTGCGCGCCTTCACGGTACGAAAGGAAGCCAAGGCACACGGCACCGGCCGGCTCATCGAGGGCCCCTTTCAAGACGGGGATCGGGTCGTGGTGATCGAGGACGTGATCACCACCGGGGGTTCCGCACTGCGTGCCGTCGAATCGATACGGGCCGCGGGAGGCATCGTCGTCGGAGTGCTCGCGCTCGTCGACCGGGAGGAGGGAGGACGGGAGGCGTTAGAGAGCGCCGGACTCGACGTGCGGGCGCTGGCTCGTGCCGCCGAGATCATCGAGCGGCTGCCGGCTGTCTGACCCACCGGCTGCCTCGCCCGCCACGTGGTACACCGGCACCGACAGGAGCGCGTGCTCAGTCAGCTCGACCACCGTTCCCATGTGACCCGCCAAGGTACGCAGCCGCTCGAGCGTACCCGCGTCCTGCACGAGCGTGCGGCGCGGTTCGCACGCGACGACGATGGTCGCACGCTCGGCACGAACTTCGTTGAAATCGATATGCACCTCTTCGCCGTCATGCGCCTCGGCCAGGACGGCTTCGAGCACTGCGAGCAGCACCAGCTCGAGGCTTGCCGCATTCACGTGCACCTTCGGCGCCGTCTGAGCGATCGTCACCCTGACGTTCCGCATCGTCGCCTCCGCACGCAGCTCGCGGCGGACGCCGGATGCGAGTGCGCGGAGCGAGACGTACTGATGCGCGAGCGCCGGCGTGACCGCCGCCGCATCGCCGAGTCGCGCGACGATCATCGCCTCGAGCGAGCGGGCATTCCGCTCAGCCATCGCGCGAAACCGGGGATTCGATCGGGCCTCGGCAGGCATGCTCTCGTCATCCATTAGTGCAAGCACACTCTTGATCGTGCCGAGCGGGTTGCGCAGGTCGTGGCGAAGCATGCGAAACTGATCCCGCATTCCATCGCCCACCGCCTGCGTGTATCCGTTCACTACGGCGAGCGAGAACAGCGACACCGCCTGCTGCATCCGGCGGCAGAGGTGCACCCCATCCGACACCGTCTCATCGGGAGCTGAATCGACCCAGACGGCAGTCTCGGCTGCGTAGAGGACCATCGCGACCAGTAGATCGATCCCCTTGAGCGTGTGATGGAGGGAGGCACCCTGCTCGAACGCCTCTGTTCCAGCCGTGAGCCCCACGCTGACGATCAATTCCGATGGGGCACTCTCGGTGAGCAGTGCAGTCGCGATGGCCCGCACGCATGCCGCCGCATCGGCGCGAGCACCCTCCATCCCCCTTACGGAGGACACGTCGACTTGTGCAGTGATGTGCGACTGCGCAATCCAGCGACCGGCGATCTCATCCGCACTTGCCACGAGCTGCCGGCCGATACGCGTCCGCAACGCCACGAACGCCTCCGACTCAGCGGGCGCGCGGTTGGCGCCCGAGAGCGCGGAAGTCGTGACCGCACTGCTCGACGGGGTGGATTGGAGGCTCACGAGAGCGAGCCATGCACCAACCTTGCCACCAGCGGCGCCTCGTCCACCGGCGCCGCGGTCGGCAGCGCTTGCCCTCGTCAGGCAGGAGAATGCGGCGCGCGTGGTGTAGCGCGCTGCGTGGGAGGCGGAGCCATGGGAAGACGAACCCATCCTGGCGGCGACGACAATGGCTTGAGCACGCGCAACGCGTCGAGATGAGGAAGAATGAGCTCACTACGAAATCGCTCGAACATGCCGACGCCATCATACCGATGACGAAACTCGCCGGCCGTGATGTCGAGCAACGTGCGCACGTGCCGCCCGAAGCTCTGTGGGGAGCTGTAGTCGAGATGATTGGCGACATTGGCTATCGAGAAGCCTGAATTCTCGAACAGACGTGCAGCGCGAACCAGCCGCGCCATCGCCAGGTAGCGCTTCGGCGCCGGCACTCCAGCACGGAAGAACCGGCTCATCATCGTGCTCGGCAGGACATCGAGCAGACGGGACAGCAGCCGTACGTTGCCGACCCGTGGTGAGCAGGTGAATAGCGTCTCGAAGAAGCGCCAGCAATCACCTGGGCTACCGGCGAGATCGAGCGCAAGCTGACCAAGTGCGCCCCGCTGACTCTGATCACCCGTGTCCGCCATCAGCGCACCGCGCAGCTCGCGCCAGCCACTTGGCTGCCGCACGTCGACCAGGCGACGGATCCCACTTTGGCCCAGCGCGAGCACTGCCTGCGGCGTTCTGAGCTCGAACTCGCTCAGCAGCGCGACCGCGTGAACGCGAGGAAACTCGCGCACCATCGAGGCAACACGGGAGGCATGCGGCCCAGCGCAGCTGACCGAGACGAGCACCGCCTGAATCTGGCGCGACTTGAGATCACGGATCACCTCCTCGACAGATTCGTGATGCACCGTCTGATAGCACCCTTCCCCCGCAGCGTCGACACGTAGCCGCTCCGCTGGAGTGAGCAACGTGGCGACCGGCGGGAGTCCGCGGTCGGTCTTGGTACGAGACAGCATGGTGGGGATCCTCTGGGGAGAGCCTGCAGGAGACGCGACGACGCGGCATCGCGTCTGAGAGAGCTCGGGCGGGAACGAGGCTCATGCTAGGCACTGCCGTCACCATGCCGTCACTTCAGCTGCATCTGGTAACCACACGCACTATCTTTCGTGCGGATGTTGTCGGCCGGACGGTCGCGGGTGCGCAAGCACGCGAGGAAAGTCCGGGCTCCGGAGGGCGCGCTGCCAGGTAACGCCTGGGCGGTGCCGAAAGGCACCGACGGACAGTGCAACAGAAAGCAAACCGCCGATGGCATCGGTTCGCCGGTGCACAGGTAAGGGTGAAACGGTGGGGTAAGAGCCCACCGCACGACTGGCAACAGCCGTGGCTCGGCAAACCCCAGCGGGAGCAAGGCCAAATAGGCAGCGAGGGGTGGCCCACCCCGATCAAGACGCTGCGGGTAGGCTGCTCGAGGGCGTGGGTGACCACGCTCCTAGAGAAATGACCGTCCGAGTGGCAACACTCGACAAAACCCGGCTTATAGGCCGGCAGCATCCACTACTTCCTTCCGGTCTGCTCCGGGCCCTGACCTCAGCGCATGAGCCACGTCACTCCGACGCCGCGCTCCGCCAGGATATTAAGTAATTACTAGATAATAATTACTTAATATCCGCCGCAGGCGCCTCAGTCCTGCTCACGGCGCCCCAGCCGATCGCTCGTGCGTGCGTCCTGCAGAAATCCCTGCCGAGGCACCCAGCGGCCCGCGAACACCTGGCGCAGGGTACGCCAGATCAGTCGTACCAGCACGATGAGCAGCACGAGGACCACGAGCGCGAACGTCATCGTCAGGTAGGGATGCGCCCAGAGCGTCAGCGCGATCGTCGTCACGAACCCGAGTTCGGCGACGCTCGTGATGCCATTGCTGATCGGCTCGGGCGACGCGTCGATCGCGTAGCGCAGACCCAGCTTCGTCGTGTGCGTCGTCACGGCAAGGCCGCCACCAAGGAGGGCGGCCACCAGTACGAACGCGGGATCACCATGCCAAGCGGTGGCTGCCGCCAAGCCAGCCGCGGCCGGTGGACGAATCAACGAATGCAGTGTGTCCCAGATGGACGCGACCGCGGGGATGAGCGAGGCGAGAAACTCCACCGTCATCAGGGCGAGCGCGATCCCGATGACCCACCAATTGCTCAGTGCAGCAAGGCTGCCAGGCAGGGGCCCGATCCACCCGAACCGCGTCGCAAGTCCCACGACGCCCACGGTCGCGTACAGATTCAAACCAGCGGCGTACGCGATCCCCGCCGACTGGACGAGCGTCTGCAACGCATTCATGCACTCACCTCTGAACGGGGGGACACCCCTGGCGCTCGCACACCCTGCGCCATGCCTAAGACCGTGGCGAGCGCGGCCAACTCGAAGGACGCGCTCGCCGCTCTCGACGCCACGTGCTCGTCAATCAACGAGGCGCAGCGGCATCACGAGGCAAAGGTAGGTCGATGGATCATTCCACCCCTCGGGCTCGACGGTCGCCGCGCGCTCGGGCGCCTTGAAGGTGAGCTTGACCTCGTCAGTCGGGATGTAGCGCAGGATCTCGAGCAGATAACTGGCGTTGAACCCGATATCGAGCTGGTCGCCGTTGTACCGCACGGCAAGCTCGTCAGTCGCCTCGCCAAGATCAGGCGTCTGCACGCTGAACTTGAGCATCCCCGAGTTGAACGAGAGGCGGATCCGGTGCGTCTGGTCGGAGGCGATCACCGACATGCGCTTGAGCGCACTGGTGAGCGCCACCTTGTCAGCAATCGCCACTCGATCGTTGTCCTTCGGGATCACCTGGTCGTAGTTCGGATACGGTCCTTCGATCAGACGGGTGAAGACCGAGGTGAATGGCGAGCGGAAGCCGAGGTGGTTGTCGCCACGGGCGATCTCGAGTTCCTCGTCAGCCGGAAACAGCTTTCGAATCTGCTCGAGCGCTTTTGGCGGGACGATCAGGTCGGCGGCAGGCGCGCCGCTGCTCTTGATGGGCATCTCCATCTTGGCGAGCCGATGCCCGTTCGTCGCAACCATGCGCATCGACTCGGGCTTCAGCTCCCAGAGCACACCGTTGAGGATTGGCCGACTCTCCTCGGTGCTCACGGCGAACGAGGTATGCGAGATCAGCTTCTGCAAGTCGCCAGACCGGATGCGCCAGCTCTCGTTGAACCGCACCGTGGGAAAGCTGGGGAATTCGTCGCGCGGCAGCCCGAGGATCTTGAAATGGGAGCGGCCACAATCGAGCGTGACGCGCTGCTCGCCGGCGGCCGCCATCTTCACAGGCGAGGGCGGGAGCTCGCGGGCGATCTCGCTGAGCTTCTTCGCAGGGATGGTGATCGCGCCCGAGGTCTCGACGTCAGCCGCAACCTCGGTGCTCACGGCGATGTCGAGATCGGTACCCGAGAGGCGGATTCCCTTGTCGGTGGTCTCCACCAGGATGTTTGCCAGGACGGGAAGCGTGGTCTTGGTCGGTATGCTCGCCGCTACCGCTGCCAACCCTTCCTGGAGCTTCTCTCGGGAAATCGTAAACCGCATCACCGCTCCTGTGAGCCGAATGTGTGCAAAAGGGGGTGGCTTCTGTTCTACTCTATTTAAGAGATTAATCTAGTAGTAACAGTAGAGACTGTTGAGGAGTGGACAACTTTCACCAACCTCCACCCCCAGCACGACTTGCAGGCGATCGCCTCGTGTGGAGCTGGTGTGGAGCACCTGCATTGTCCACACGTGGACCAGTTCCCCTCAGCTTGCGGAGGGGCACGCCACCCTCTTCCATCTCCATTCATGTGGGATGCTGGGGATAAAGTAGCGATCGCCCGAACAACGTGTGGAGAAAGCGCACCTTCTTCAGGCGGTCAGCGGGCCAACCCTTCGAGCATCGCTCGCAGCTTACCGACACGCTGCGCGAACGTCGGCTCTTCCCGCATCGACGTCGTCACGCGCTCGAGACTGTGGATCACGGTGGAATGATCTCGTCCGCCGAAGGCACCTCCGATCTCGACGAGCTGCATGGAGAGCAGCTCGCGCATGAGGTACATCGCCACCTGGCGCGGTGCGGTGAGCGCCTTGGTGCGCGTCTTCGAGCGCAGCCCCTCCGGGGTGACGCCCCACTCGCGCGATACTGCGCTCTGGATCGCGTCCACACTCAATCCACTGCTGCTGCCCGCCGCCGCCTCTCCCGGCCGCAGCTTGTCGCGTAGCGCTTCGCGGGCGACATCCACGGTGATCTCCCGATGCTTGAGCGAGGCGTAGGCCAGGAGCTTGATGATCGACCCCTCGAGCTCCCGCACGCTCGACCGCACGTGTTCGGCGACGAACCGGATGACGTCGTCCGGAATCGTCATCTCGAGATGATCAATTAGTGCCTTATTGCGAAGAATCGCGATCCGGTGCTCGAAGTCGGGCAGCTCGATGTCGGCCACCATTCCCCACTGGAAGCGGCTGACGAGGCGCGCCTCGAGCCCGGGAATCTCCGCCGGCGGACGATCGCTCGTGAGGATGATCTGGCGTCCCGCCTCGTACAGTGCATTGAAGGTGTGGAAAAACTCCTCCTGGGTAGCCTCTTTCCCCTTCAGGAATTGCACGTCGTCGACGAGCAGGAGATCCGTCTCCCGATAGCGCCGGCGAAACTCCTGCGTCGTACGACCCTGGATGGACGCCACCAACTCGTTCGTGAAGAGTTCCGATCCGATGAAGGTGATCCGCGTTTCGGGATGGCGCTCAAGCACGTCGTGAGCAACTGCCTGCATCAGATGCGTCTTGCCCAGGCCGGTGTCGCCGTAGAGGAAAAGCGGGTTGTAGACCTTGCCAGGCGCCTGGGAGACAGCGTGGGCCGCCGCCGCGGCAAGCTCATTCGACTTCCCGATCACGAAGTGGTCGAACGTGTACCGATCACTGAGGTGGGCGTTGATGCCGCCATTCTTCTGGCGCGGCTGTGGCGCGGCCGCAGTCGGCGGCGGGGCAACGAAGAAGTCCATCTGGTTGCGGGTCTTTCGCTCCTCGTGCACCCGGAAGCTGACCGCCATCGGATGGCCCAGCGCAATCGGGGCCAGACTCGAGAGCAGCTCCGCGTGCTTCGACTCGTTCCAGTCCGCAGCGAACTGATCTGGTGCGCCAATGATCAGCAAGTTCCCCTCGAGGGCGAGGGGCTCGGTCGGCTCGAGCCAGGTCTTAAACGTTTGTTCTGGCAGTTCCTGACGCGCGCGATCGAGAAGGCGCGTCCAGACTTCGGTCGCCGAGAGCGTCATGGGCGGGATGTGGAAAACTCGGGAGGGCGGGGGAGCGAAGCTATTCCGGGCTCAGGTAAAAAGCAAACGGGCTCGCCACCTGGACACGCGAGTCCAAGCAAGCGGCCCGCACCCCCGCGGACCCGCTCGGCAGAGCTCCGATCTACCTTGACCTATGTGGCTGTGCCGACTAGCTTTACCGGTCTATACCGCAACTCGTTTAGACCGTACCTGGAGTAGTCATGGGGAAGCCCACCTACCGCCCGCGTAACACGCGGCGGCTCAAGACGCACGGGTTCCGTGCGCGCATGGAAACGAAGTGGGGACGCGCCACGCTGGCCCGCCGTCGGAAGAAGGGGCGTAAGCAGCTGACGGTGCGCATCCCGGACAAATACGCAGGCGCCTAACACGCCTGACGCCACACCACTTGGCTTTCCGCGGCACGCACGGATCACGCGGGGAGGCGAGTTGCAGCGCATCGCGC
>JAYUTY010000100.1:0-2168 GCA_043754875.1 Gemmatimonadota bacterium | reverse complement strand
AGATCAAGACCCAGCGCGTCTATCACTTCACCAATGGCCTGAACGCACTCGAGGAGGCGTTCCGCTTCGATCCCGCCAAGCCGACGTCGCTCCTGTATAGAAAGGATCCGACCGGCACCTTCGTGCTGATCGGCGCGATGTACGCCGTGCCGAAGCGGTTCACGATCGAGCAGCTCGACGCACGGGTGCCGACGTCGATCGCGCGGTGGCACAAGCACGTGAACTGGTGCGTGCCGCCGCGCGGGGCTGGGCAGCGCTGGCTGGAGCGGCGGAACGGCGAGCCGGTGTTCGGGCCGGAGAGCCCGATCGCGACACGGGCGGAGTGCGATGCGGTGGGAGGAGACTTCCATCCCTCGCTGCTGGGATGGATGGTGCACGCCAATGTGATCGAGCCCAGCGCGGCGGGCGTGTGGGGCGACGACCATGCCGCCCACGACATGCACGACGGGATGAAGATGGACCCGGTGAAAGGGGGGATGTAGCACCGATCCACATCGCGCGGACGGGAGGGTGGTCTGGCGTTGCTGTCCCAATGGTGACATCTTGGCGAGTTGTCCACCTCCCACCACCCCATCCCCCGACGAGCATGCGCTACTCTCTCCCCCTGCTCCTGGCCGCGACGGCGTCCCTCGTTTCGGCGACTCCGCCCGTGACGTCGCCCGCGGCGCCCGTCATCACCGTGAAGGCCAGCGAGTTCGCCTTCTCGGCGCCTCGCAGCATCGCCGCCGGCACGACGACCTTCCGCCTGGTGAACAACGGCAAGCAGCTCCACCACGTGACGCTGATGAAGCTGGCTGCAGGCAAGACGATGGCCGACTTCGTTGCGGCGATCAAGGCGGGCGGGCCGCCGCCGGCGTGGGCGACCGAGGCAGGGGGGCCGAACGCCGCGACGCCTGGCGCGCGCACGGACGCGACCGTCACGCTCGATCCGGGCGAGTACGTCCTGGTCTGTTTCATCCCGTCGCCCGGCGAGACCATGCCGCACATGGCGAAGGGGATGATGGCGCCGCTTACCGTCACCGCGAAGCGTCAGGCCGGCATGGCACCGAAGACCGACGTCGCTATCAAACTCTCCGACTACACCTTCGCCGTGCCGGAGAAGATCACCGCCGGCCACCACGAGTTCTCGGTGACCAATGATGCTGCGCAGGCGCATGAAGTCGTGCTCGTGAAGCTGCCGCCGGGCGTGACCGCGAAAGCCACGGCGGACTGGGTGGAGGGCGGCATGAAGGGGAAGCCGGTGGCGCAGCCGATCGGCGGCATCTCCGGGATTGGCCATGGCCAGACCGGAAGCTTCTCCGCCGCGCTGACGCCCGGCAGCTACGGCCTCATCTGCTTCCTGCCTGATGCCAAGGACGGTAAGAGCCACGCGATGCACGGGATGGTGAAGGAGATCACCGTCGCGGCCAAGTAGGCAGAGCAGCGAGGCGGTACGGAGCTTGAACTCCCGGGTGGGCGGACCGACGACGTGCGGTCCATCCACCCGGGAGTTCTTTCCATGAGCGATCGCAACGAGAAGAAGAGCGCGCCCTCCGCTGGTTCTGCTGTCAACGATGCCGACATCGGCCGTGCGAGCGACAGCGCGAAGCGCGGCACCAACGCCCAGTCCGGTGCCGACGAGAATCCGCAGGACGGCGCCGACAGTGGTGAGGCGAGCGAATCGCGTCCGCGGGGAAAGACCGAGGATCCCGACATCACGCTGTGAGCCGCGGTTAGATTTGCGGGATTGCACCTCGGGCGCATCGTCGCCCGGGTGCCAGGTCCTTCACCAGCAGACTCGACCCCGTGGCCCCACAGTTCATCTACGTCATGAAGTCGCTCCGGAAGGTGGTCCAGCCTTCCAAGGTGATCCTCGACGACATCTGGCTCTCGTTCTATCCCGGCGCGAAGATCGGCGTCCTCGGCGCCAACGGCGCGGGCAAGTCCTCCCTGCTGCGCATCATGGCCGGCATCGACCAGGATTTTCAGGGCGAGGCGTGGGCGGCGAAGGGGACGAAGATCGGCTACCTCGCGCAGGAGCCGCAGCTCGACGAGACGCTGAACGTGCGCGGCAACGTGGAGCTCGCGGTGGCCGATCAGCGGAAGCTGCTGAATCGGTTCAACGAGATCAGCGCGGCGTTCGCCGAGCCGGACGCGGACTTCGACAAGCTGCTGGACGAGCAGGCGCG
>JAYUTY010000099.1:0-2190 GCA_043754875.1 Gemmatimonadota bacterium | reverse complement strand
CCTATATCCCGCTGGCGTATCACCCGGACAACAATGAGCTCGGTGCCGAGCTGGGACGAACCGGCACGGCAACGACCGGGATCGACGACCTGAAGAACCTCGCCGTCGGCCGCCTCTTCCTCGACAACTTCGAGCACATCAAGTCGCACTGGATCATGGTCACTCCGGCGCTGTCGCAGCTCTCGCTGCACTTCGGCGTCAACGACCTCGAAGGCACCGTCGTGCGAGAGAAGATCTATCACGAGGCGGGCGCTCACACGGCGCAGGCGATGTCGCTCGACGAACTCATTCGCATCATCCGCGGTGCCGGCAAGCAGCCGGCCGAGCGCGATTCGTTCTACCACGTGCTCCGCGACTTCGACGATCCGCCGCGCGCCGAGGCGGCGTGAGCATGCGCGTCGGGCGGATTCCGTACATCAACTGCTATCCCGTCTACGGGGCAGTCGATCGCGGTCTGGTTTCGCTCGACGCGGAGCTGGTGGACGGCATTCCAACGACGCTCAATCGTGCCATGGCCGCCGGCACGCTCGACGTCAGCGTCATCTCCGCCGTCGAGTACGCGCGCGACTCGGCGCGCTACCTTCTGCTTCCCGATCTCGCCATCTCGTGCGACGGGCCGGTCCGGAGCGTGATGCTCTTCTCGCGCAGACGCGCCCACGAGCTGGATGGTCGCCGCGTGCTCGTGAGCCGCAGCTCGATGACGAGTGTCGCCCTGCTCGAGCTGCTGTTCGAGCACGTCTGGCATGCTCGGCCCGTCTTCGTCCCGTCGGACGCCGAGATCGCGGACCTCGACCGGACGACGCGCGAGGCGCACGACGCGCGGCTGATCATCGGCGACGCGGCGCTGCTGCTCACCTCGGGCGCGAGCGCCCTCTCGACAGCCTACGCGCACGCCTACGACCTCGGCACCGCGTGGAAGCAGTGGACTGGCCTGCCATTCGTCTTCGCCGTCTGGGTCGCGCAGCGCACGACTCCGGTGCGCGAAGCGCTGGCTGTACACTCGCGGCTGATCGAGTCTCGTGATTGGGGCCTCGAGCACCTCGACGAGCTCGCCGCGCAGGCAGCCGCCGTCACCGGAGTCTCCCACGTTGCATCGTTGCAGTACCTCTCCGGGCTCGACTACGGACTGCGCTACGAGCACCTCGCCGGCCTCACGACCTTCTTCGGCAAGCTTGCGGCGTCGGGCCGCATTCCCGACGGCTCGCTCGCCTTCCTCCCCGCCGCCTGATGCGCCCCGACCGCGCGCGCCGGACTCCTCGCACGACGGACATCGCGTCTCATGCGTGACCTTCTCGACTTCTATACCAACGCGCCGCTCCTCGAGCTCGGCGCCGAAGCGGACCGTGTGCGCCAGCGGCTGCATCCGGGCGACACGGTCACCTACATCGTCGATCGCAACATCAACTACACCAACGTCTGCGTCGCCGACTGCGGCTTCTGCGCGTTCTACCGTCGTCCCAAGGATGCCGAGGGATGGACGCTCTCGTACGAGCAGATCGGCGCGAAGATCGAGGAGACGAAGGCACTCGGCGGCGTGCAGATCCTCATGCAGGGCGGGCACAATCCCTACATCCCGTTCGAGTGGTACCTCGACCTGCTGCGCTACATCAAGCGCAATCACCCGATCCACGTGCACGGCTTCAGCCCCAGCGAGGTCGACTTCTGGGCAAAGCTGTATCGCATGGAAGCGCGCGACGTCATCCGCGAGCTGCAGAAGGCCGGACTTGATTCGATTCCGGGCGGTGGTGGTGAGATTCTCGTGCAGCGCGTGCGTGACGAGGTCGCGAAGAAGAAGGCCGGCGCGGACCGGTGGCTCGAGATCATGGAGATCGCGCACCAGGAGGGCATGAAGACCTCCGTGACGATGATGTACGGCATCGGTGAGACGCTGGCTGAACGCCTCGAGCATCTCGAGCGCGTGCGCGAAGTCCAGGCGCGCTCCGGCGGCTTCACCGCCTTCATCTGCTGGCCGCTCCAGCCGGAGAACACGCCGCGGATGTCACACATGCCCAAGACGGACGCGGTGGACTACCTGCGTACCGTCGCCATCGCCCGCATCGCGCTCCAGAACGTGCCCAACGTGCAGGCCAGTTGGGTCACGATGGGGATGAAGATCGGACAGACGGCGCTCCGCTTCGGCTGCAACGACTTCGGCTCGCTCATGATCGAGGAGAACGTCGTCTCGGCTGC
>JAYUTY010000098.1:0-6618 GCA_043754875.1 Gemmatimonadota bacterium | reverse complement strand
TGGAGTGCGTCGGCATTCCCGTGAGCTATACCAACGTCTTCTGGGGCGGACGCAGCGAGATCACGCCGTCCGAGATCATGCCCGACGCATACGAGGCGTGGTGCCGCCGCGAAGGGGTGGACAGGAGCACCATGCGAGCACCCTGAACCCGCGCGCTGCTGCAGGGACGCAGGCGAGGATGCGACTGCTCGTCATCGTCTACCGACTGTTTCCGTTCGCCCTCGGGTTCTGGCGCGACCACAAACGCTGGCTGCTGTTCGGTCGTCCGGCACGTCGCACGGCCGCCGACCACGAGCGCCGCGCGACGCGACTCGTGACGACCCTCGCCGAGCTCGGTCCCACCTTCGTGAAGATGGCGCAGCTGTTCGCCGGCCGCGCCGATCTCCTCGCCCCCGTGTACGCGCGGGCGCTCGCGACGCTCACCGACCAGGTGCCCACGGTGCCAGTCGCCGAGGTCGAGCGGATCATCATGGAAGAGTACGGCACTCCGGCGGACGCGCTGTTCGAGCGCTTCGATCGCGAGCCGCTCGCCGCTGCGTCGCTCGGTCAGGTGCACCGTGCCCGCTTCGGCGGCGAGGAAGTCGTCGTCAAGGTGCTGCGACCTGGAGTGGAGGCGCTCGTCGCCGCCGACGTGCGCGCCGCGCTGCGCATCGTGGGCTTCGTCGAGCGTCGCTGGTCGAACGTGCACGTCATCGGCACTCGCGTCGTCGTCGAGGAGTTTGCGCTGCGAGTGGCCGAGGAGATGGACTTCCGACTCGAGGCTGCGCATGCGATAGCCATCGCGCGCAACTTCGCCGGCTCACCGCGCATCTGGATCCCTCGCGTCGTCGAGCCGCTGGTGCGCCAGCGTGCGCTCGTGCTCGAGTACTGCCCTGGCCGGCGCATCGATCGCCTCGATGAATGGGTGTCGGAAGGACGCGTGCAGCCGGAGCAGATCGTGCGCGAGGTCATGGAGCTCTACGCGCGCATGATGCTGGTGCACGGCCTCTTTCATGCCGATCCTCACCCGGGCAACATGCACGTCGCCGCGGATGGGCGAATCATCCTGCTGGACTTCGGGATGGTGGTGAACGTGCCACTCGCCCTTCGGCGCGAGCTCGTCGCGGCAATCTTCGCTGCCATCAAGCGCGACCCGGACGAGCTCGCGCGGAGCTTCGCGTCGCTCGGGCTCGTGGCGACGGGTGCAGATCCCACGGTGATCCGCCGCCTCGCCGGCGTGCTGCTATCGGTGGCCGAGCGTCGCACGACGACGCGAGAGCGGGTGGAGCTGGTGGCCGAGGAAGTGCTCGCGGAGCTGTACGATTTCCCGATCGTGCTGCCGGCGCATCTCGTGTACTTCGCGCGCACCGCGTCGCTGATCGAAGGGCTGGGAACGCACTACGACGCGCACTTCAACGCTCTCACCTTTGCCACGCCCATCGCGCTCTCGCTCCGGGGACGCATCATCGCCTCCCTGTATCCGGAGGGCGGGCAGCCCACCGTGGACCCGGCTCGCGTGCTCGGCGCCGCGATCGGCGCGGTGGCTCGCGTGGTGACGCAGGCCGGCCGCGATCTCTTCTCGGCCGTGCGCGACGCGGTGGCGATGGCGGCAATCCCGTCGTCGGACGCCGTGCGCGGCGTGGCGGTGTCATCCAACGGTTCGGCCCTCGCGCCGCGTAGTACTGACGACATTTCGACCGCGAACGTGAGCCGCTCCGTCGCAGACTGAACGACCGACCTTTCAATCATTACATGCGCCCGACTGCAGTGCTCCGATATCTGGTCGCCGTCATGTTCGCGGCCGTTGCGTTCTCACGGCCCCTGTTCGCTCAGGTCGGCTCCTCGACCGACATCATCATGGGCAAGGTGACGACGCCCGACGCCGCCCCCGTCGAGGGCGCGCGCGTCGAGGTCACGTCCACCGAGACCGGGATCACGCGCCGCAAGAACACGAACGCGCAGGGCGACTATTCCATCATCTTTCCCGACGGCGGCGGCGCGTATCGCGTCCGCGTCACCTACATCGGCTTCGCGCCGTTCACGGTGAACGTCAACCGCCAGGCCGACGAGGACCGCCTCGTCGCCAACATGCGCCTGTCGCGCAATCCGCAGGTGCTCGCGGCGGTGCAGGTGCGTGCGTCGAACACGCGCGACGTGCCCGACCGGCCGACGGCCGGCAGCCAGGAGCGCAATCTCTCGGCGGCGCAGCTCGACCGCCTGCCGGTGGACAAGGGCGACCTCGCGAGCGTCGCGTCGCTCTCGCCCGGCGTGGTCTCGTCGGCCGGCAGCGATTCCACCACGGCGTCCTTCTCGGTGGCGGGCCAGCCCACCAACCAGAACCAGATCACCCTCGATGGGCTGAGCTTCGGCTCGGGCAGCGTGCCGCAGGAAGCCATCCGGAGCACGCGCGTCATCACGAGCACGTACGACGTGAGCCGCGGGCAGTTCACTGGCGGCCAGGTGGCGAGCACGACCCGCGGCGGAACCAACATCCTGCAGGGTGTCGTCACGTACTCGCTGCGTGATCCCGAGCTCGAGTTCGTGGATGAATCGTCGGCGACGTTCGGACAGAAGTATCAGCAGAACTCGCTGAGCTTCGGCGCGGGCGGTCCGCTGCGCGAGGACGAGGCCTTCATCTTCGGTGCGGGCTCGATCTCGCGTCGGACGAATCCGCTCTCGTCGCTGCTCGCCGCCAATGCGCAGACGCTCGCGCGTCTCGGGGCGAGTCCCGACTCGGTCGCCCGCTTCCTCACCCGACTGGGCGGGATCGGCGTCGCGGCGACGCTGCCCGGCATCCCGCTCGAGCGGCTGGCGGACAACGTCTCGGCGATCGTGCGGATGGACTGGTCGCTGGGCGAGGTCAACCAGCTCACCGTGCGCGGCGACTTTCGTGGCTCGCTGCAGGATGCGACGCGCGTCTCGTCCTTCTCGGTGCCGAGCACGGGCGGTGATCTCCGCTCGCAGGGCGGCGGCGTGATGGCGACGCTGACCTCGCACCTCGGCGGCTTCATCAACGAGGGACGCATCTATCAGTCGTCCGACCGGCAGAACACCGCGCCGTATCTCACCGCGCCCGATGGACGCGTGACGGTGGGCTCGACGCTCGCCGACGGAGCGCAGAGCTTCACGAGTCTGCAGTTCGGTGGCAACCCGTCGCTGCCGCAGGAGACGCACACGCGCCTGCTCGAGGCGAGCGACGAGGTGAGCTGGGTGAGCAAGGGCGGTGCGCATCGCGTGAAGCTGGGCGGCCTGCTCAACGCCGACCGCTCGACGATCGGCGCCATTCCCAATCGGTACGGCACTTTCTTCTACAACTCGCTCGCCGACTTCGAGGCGAACCGTCCGTCGCAGTTCACGCGCACCATCTCCGGCCGCGACCGGCTGGCCGGCAGCAACAACGCCGCGCTCTACCTCGGCGATGCGTGGCGCCAGTCGCCGGCGTTCCAGCTGACGTACGGTCTGCGCCTGGAAGGAACACGCTTTCCGCGCGATCCGGAGTACAACCCGCAGATCGAGACGCTGTTCGGGCGCCGCACGGATCGTTCGCCGTCCGAGATGCACGCGAGCCCACGCGTCGGCTTCACCTACTTCATGGGGATGCCGCGCTCCAATCCGACGGCTGTGCAGGGCGCAGCCGCGACCGGCACGCCCGGTGCTGGTGGTCAGGGCGGCGGCGGTCAGGGCGGCTTTGCCGGCTTCAATCAGGCGACGTGGATCATCCGCGGCGGCGTGGGCGAGTTCCGCGGACGCATCGCGTCGTCGCTCGTCGCGTCGGCGTTCGACGCGACCGGGCTCGTGGGCGGCCAGTCACAGCTCGCGTGCATTGGCGCCGCGGTACCGATCCCGGATTGGACGTCGTACCTCGCCGATTCGACGTCGATCCCGACGCAGTGCGTCTCGAGTGGTGCAGTGACGCTGCCCGGCACGGGCACGGTGGGCCAGCGCCGCAACGTCACCCTGTTCGACGACGCCTTCGGCGCACCGAAGGTCTGGCGCAGCTCGCTCGGTGCGAGCCGCCGCTTCATGCAACGCTACAACTTCAGCATCGACGGCGCCGTTGCGTACGGCGTCAACCAGCTCGGCGCGCATGACCTCAACCTCGACATCTCGCCCAAGTTCACGCTTGCTGGCGAGGGCGGTCGTCCGGTGTACTCGCCGGCGACAGCGATCATCCCGACGACTGGTGCGACGACGATTCTCGCGTCGCGCCTGCACTCCGAGTACGGCAGCGTGACGGAGATCGCCTCGCAGCTCCGCTCGCTCTCATCGCAGGTCACCGTGTCGCTGGGCGGGCTCACGTTGCAGGGGATCACCTTCAACGGCTCCTACACGTATCTCCGGTCGCGTGACCAGCAGAACGGCTTCAGTGCCGGCGGCGGTGGATTCGGCGGCTTCGGCGGCGCGACGACCTCGGGCAATCCCAACGTGGTGGAGTGGGGCACGTCCGATCTCGAGCGGCGGCATTCTGCCCTCGCCGTCGTGACGCTGCCGGCTCGCAGCTGGCTCGACATCACGGCGATTGGTCGGCTCACCGCGGGCCAGGCCTACACGCCCACGGTGAATGGCGACGTCAACGGTGACGGCTCGCGCAATGATCGCGCGTTCGTCTTCGGAACGAATGCACCGGACACCGCAGTCGCGAACGGCATGACTCGGCTGCTCGCGAGCGCCACCGGCCGCTCGCGCGACTGCCTGCAGTCGCAGATCGGCGCGGTCGCGGGCCGCAACAGCTGCTCGACGCCATGGACGCCCGCGCTCGACCTGCAGCTGAACTTCAAGCCCGAGTCGTTCGGACTCCAGCGTCGCCTGACTGTCTCGCTGCAGCTCCAGAACGCCCTCGTCGGGCTCGACCAGGCGCTGCACGGCTCGGACAACCTGAGCGGATGGGGCCAGCCGGTCATCCCCGATCGCACTCTGCTCTTCGTTCGCGGCTTCGACCCGGCGACGCAGAGCTACAAGTACCAGGTCAACGAGCACTTCGGCGTTGCTTCGCCCAAGAACAGCCCGTATCGGATTCCCTTCCAGATCGGCCTGCAGGGTCGCCTTAGCGTCGGCCAGGATCCTGCTCGGCAGCAGTTCGGTCGTGTCTTCGGCGCCGGCCAGAATGGACAGCCGCAGTCGCGTGATGACTTCCGGGCGCGTCTCGCGCGTCTGGTGCCGAATCCGTTTCTCGGCACGATCGCCGTGGACGATTCGGTGAAGTTGGGCCTCACCCCCGCGCAGAAGACGCAGCTCACGGCGTTGTCGGATTCGCTGAAGCCCAGGGGCGACAAGCTGATCGACGAGATTGCGGAGGTGCTCGCCAAGGCGGGCAGCGCACCTGATCCGGCGGTGGTTGGCGCGCGGATGATTGGCAAGACGAACGAGGCGCGGAAACTCCTCGAGGGAGCGATCCTGCAGCTCAAGGCGACGCTCACGGACGAGCAGTGGGCGAAGCTGCCCGAGCGGCTGAAGACGGTACCGACAGGCCGCGGCTTCGGCGGTGGCGGACCGGGCGGTGAAGGCGGCGGCGAGAATCGTGGTGGTGGCGGCCGCCCGCCCCAAAGTTGACTCGCGCGGCGAGACCGAGTGGCATCGCATCTGCCTAACTTGATGCGCATGTCGAATGGTTGCTCTTTTTCATCACTGCCCGGGCAGCGCCGGGCAGTGCGCCTCTGGCTGAGCCGGATTTTCGTCGTCGCGCTCGCGTGCAGCGTCGCCGTCGCTCCTGCCGATGCGCAGCGTCGGCGCGGGCGCGGCCATCGCGCGACGGGCCATCGCACGTCCTCGCATGAGGCGGGCGAGCCGCAGGATCTGCACGGCTCCAAGGCAAGCGTCGAGAAGATGTACGACTTCGCGCAGTCCCATCATCTCACGTTCTACCTCACGGCGACCACGCTCGACAGCGCGATCGCGCACGGCAAGCTGGTACCCCTCACCGGGGATTCGACGTACGAGCTCACGCGCGGTGTCGGCTTCTCGTACGCGAGCCGCGAGGTCAAGCAATTCGTCCAGGCGTTCGCTCCGCAGTATCTGCATGCGTGCGGCAAACCGCTCACCGTCACGAGTGCCGCCCGCCCGCTGAGCCGACAGCCGCATAACGCCAATCCGCATTCCGTGCACCCCACCGGGATCGCAGTGGACATCCGTCGTCCTTCGGCGGGCCCCTGTCTCACCTGGGTGCGTGGCGCGCTCTCACGACTGGAAGAGCAGGGCGTCGTCGAGGCGACCGAGGAGCACCATCCGGTGCACCTGCACGTGGCGGTGCTCGCCGCGCCCGGCGCCCCAGTCGTGCTGCCGTCACTCACGAACGGCATGCCGGCTGCGCCGCGTGTTCCCTCTCCCGCCGTGGTGGCTGTTGCAGGCCGACCGTCAGCGACGCCGACTGCCCTGGCGCCCGCCCCGCCGTCGCCCGCCAGGCAGCGCGCGAGCAGCGCGGACAGCGCCATCCACGGCAGGCAGTACGTCGTGCGCGACGGAGACACGCTCTGGGACGTCGCGCAGCGCGCCAACGTCTCGGTCCGCACGCTCGCTCGGCTCAACCACCGGAGCGAGCGCGCTGTGCTTCGCCCCGGCACCACGCTGACGCTTCCATGAGCGACGTACTTGCGGCCGTGCACGACGCATCGCCGGCGCTCTTCGCGCCGCTCACGATTCGCG
>JAYUTY010000097.1:0-2209 GCA_043754875.1 Gemmatimonadota bacterium | reverse complement strand
GTTGAACTGCTCTGCTCATGTACGAGCTTTTACCGCAGAGGACGCAGAGGAGCGGAGGAACGCGGAGGAACGGCAATTCCAATTGATTGAGGCGTTTTGGGCCGGCGAATCATCGCCTGGCTGTCCTCTGCGCTCCTCTGCTCCTCCGCGTCCTCCGCGGTGAATGCCGTTGTTCTTGAACTCACCATCCTTCACCCGCCAAGCCACAAGCGCGCTCTCGCCACCGTCCTCCTCCTAGCATTGCCCGCGACGCTTGCCGCGCAGAGCACGCCGAGCCCCGCGCTCGCCTCGCTCGAGCACGAGATCGACCAGCGCAGCGTCCAGATCCAGCCGAAAGTCGTCGCGTGGCGCCGCGACATCCATCAGCATCCGGAACTCTCGTTCCAGGAGACGCGCACCGCGAAGCTCGTCGCCGATCATCTCCGCGCGCTCGGCATGGAGGTGCGCACCGGCGTCGGTGGAAATGGCGTCGTCGGCGTGCTCAAGGGCGGGCTGCCTGGCCCGGTCGTGGCGTTGCGGGCCGACATGGACGCACTGCCCGTGACCGAGCAGGTCGACCTGCCGTTCAAGAGCACCGTGCGCACGACGTACAATGGGCAGGACGTCGGCGTGATGCACGCATGCGGGCACGACACGCACGTCGCCATGCTGATGGGCGCGGCCGAGGTGCTCGCGGGGATGAAGAGCCGGCTGCCGGGTACGGTGAAGTTCCTCTTCCAGCCAGCCGAGGAGGGCGCGCCCGTGGGCGGTGCGGGCCCGATGATCAAGGATGGCGCGCTCGAGAACCCGAAGGTGGACGCGATCTTCGGGCTGCACGTTGGTCCCGGTCCGCTTGGCGAGATCACCTACCGGGCCGGCCCGATCGTCGCCTCGGCGGACAACCTCCAGATCATCGTGCGTGGCAAGCAGACGCACGGCGCGGCGCCCTGGGCGGGCGTCGATCCGATTGTCGTCGGCTCGCAGATCGTGCTCGCGCTGCAGACCATCGTCAGCCGGCAGGTGGACATCACCACGGCGCCGGCAATCGTCACGATCGGCGGCTTCAATGGTGGCGTGCGCGGCAACATCATCCCGGACAGCGTGGTGATGATTGGCACCATCCGCGCGCTCGACGAGAAGATGCACCAGGAGATTCTCACGCGCGTGAAGCGCACCGCCGAGCTGGTCGCGCAGAGTGCAGGGGCGACGGCCGAGGTGAAGATCGAGCTCGGCTATCCCGTCACGGTGAACGACGTGGCGCTCACGGCGGCGATGCTTCCCGCTCTTCGCCGCGTGGCGGACGGCAAGCTCACCGAGGTGACGCCGCATACGGCGGGTGAGGACTTCTCACGCTTCCAGCAGAAGGTGCCGGGAGTGTTCGTCTTTCTCGGCGTGACGTCGCCGGAGATGGATCGGCGCACCGTGGCCACGAATCACTCGCCGAGGTTCGAGGCGGACGAGCGGGCGTTTCCTGTTGGGGTGCGGACACTGTCGTCGCTCGCGGTCGAGTACCTGTCGGGTACGGGGCGAGCGGTGAGCGGGGCGGGCGGCCACTAGCGCACGGTACTGCTGAGCCGGCTGGACAATTCGGCCATTCGTATGAAGGCACAGTTGCCGCCTCGTCGGCACGCATGTCCGCCATCACCAGTACCAGCTCGCCGGTGCGCGCCGCGGCGCCCGGCATCGTGTTTCTCGCCTGGCTCGGATATGCGGCCAAGGGCGTCGTCTTCATCGTCATCGGCGCTCTCGCGGCGCGACTCGCGGCCGGCATGGGCGGCGGCGGTACCACGGATCAGCGCGGCGCACTGCGCTTCATCGGCAGTGGCCCGCTCGGCCCGCTTGGCCCGCTCGGCACGCTCGCGCTGCTCGTCATCGGCGTGGGGCTGCTCGGCTACATGCTGTGGCGCTTCGTCGCGGCCGCCGCCGATGCCGAACGGAAAGGCAACGATCCCACGAGCATCGTGCAGCGAATCGCACAGGCGGGGCGTGGGTTGATCTACGGACTACTCGGCATTCAGACGCTACGCGCGCTGGCCAGTCGTGGCGGCGGTCTCCAGGGAGAAAGCGGTCAGCAGGCACAGACGTGGACGGCCCGCCTGCTCGAGCTGCCATCCGGCCGCGCGGTCGTCTTCGCGCTGCTCGCGCTCTTCGTCTTCCGCGCTGCACGTGAGGCGAATGCGCGAGAGGTCGGCGGCGTCTCCAAGTCGCTCGCGACGCTTGCGCAGGCACC
>JAYUTY010000096.1:0-6641 GCA_043754875.1 Gemmatimonadota bacterium | reverse complement strand
CTGATCTCGAGACTGGTGCCGCCTTTCGTGCTCGTGGCGGTTACTTCCTGCCGAACGCGATCGACCTGGGTGGCGCGACGCAGTTCCCCTACGAGATGGGTATCGGCGCGACGCGCGACACGGCCCTCGCCTACGCGATGGGTCGCGTGACCGCGCGGGAAGGACGGGCCCTGGGCATCCACATGGCGTTCGCCCCCGTGCTCGACGTCAACAACAATCCCGCCAATCCGGTGATCAGCCTGCGCTCGTTCGGCGAGAGCGCACCGCTCGTGAGTCGCCTGGGCGCGGCGTTCGTGCGCGGGATCCAGGAGAACGGCATGCTCGCCACCGGCAAACACTTCCCCGGACATGGCGACACCGATCAGAACTCGCACCTCGAGCTCGCACGCGTGGACGCGTCGCGCGCACGGATCGACAGCGTGGAGCTCGCCCCCTTTCGCGCGGCCATCCAGGCGGGGGTAGCCGGCATCATGACCTTTCACGGTTACATCCCGGCGCTCGATACGGCCCGCACCGCGGCGACGCTCAATCCGCGCATCATGACCGATCTGCTGCGCGGGCAGCTCGGCTTCAAGGGATTGATCATCACCGACGCGCTGGACATGAACGGCGTGCTCGGCAAGGCGACGATGGGCGAGGTCACGCAGCAGGCCGTCGTCGCCGGCGCGGACGTGCTGTTGATGCCCACAAGCGAGGTCGCGGCGATCGATGCCGTCGTCGAGGGAGTGCGCTCCGGGCGCTTTCCCGAGAGCCGCATCAACGAGTCGGTGCGCAAGCTGCTCGCGGCCAAGCATGCGATGGGACTGGATCGCCAGCGGCTGACCGACGTGCTGGCGATGCGGCGCATCGTCGGCGAGAGCGCGAGCATGAGCATCGCGCGCATCTCGGCGGAGCGGGCGATCACGCTCGTGAAGGACTCGTCGTCGCTCGTGCCGATGTCGCGCCTTCCGAAGACGACACGCGTCGTGAGCATCACCATCGCGCCGCGCACCGACCTCGCGGCGGGAGTGACCTTCAACGCGGAGCTCACGCGCGCCTTCCCGCAGCTCCGCACGGTGTCGCTCTCGCCCGAGGCGGTATTCGACGCCACGGCCGGTGCAGCGGCCGGCGCGGCCGGCGGTGGCACCGGTGCCTACGTGGCCTCCCCCGCGCCACGCATCCTCGCCGCAGCGGCGGAGAATGCGATCCGTGCGTCGCAGGGCGCCGACATCGTCGTGGTGTCGTCGTACTTCGGGGCGAGCACGGGCACGGCGCGCCTCGCGGCGCCGGAGGGGATGGCAGAGCTGATCACGACGTTGCAGAAGAATGGCGCGAAGGTGCTGCTCGCCACCTTCAGCAATCCGTATCTCGCGCAGCTGCTGCCGTCGACGTCCACGTACCTGATCGCGTACGGGGGCACCTCGGTGTCGCAGCGCGCCGCGGCGCGCGCGGCGCTCGGCCTCGCCGCGATCACCGGACAGCTGCCAGTCACGATCCCGGGCGTCGCACCATTCGGCGCCGGCTTGCGTCGCGACGCTACTCCGACGGCGGCGCCGCTGCCCTGAGTCTCGCCTGAGTATCGAGCACCGTCGCGGTCCGGGCCGTTTTTTTGCGCGTGGGCGACCGCTGGCTCGTGTGGGCTGCCATGATTGCTCGAGCATGCGCTGCAGCGCAGTAGGCATCGGCCACATCGTCCGTTGACGCGCCTCTCCGAGCGACATATATCACGAGGCGCCTCGATGCTCCGCCAGGATCCATGGGGTGGTTCGGCCGTGAACATTCGTGGGCGCGCCCTTGACATTAGTGGCGTTTTGTTACTAATTCGCGCCACATGCGCGACCGCCCACTTGTCCCGTTGAAGCCCGCCGTCCGCCGGACGACGATTGCCGTGGATGTCGTCGTGCTCTCCCCGCGTGCGGACGCGTTGGCCGTGCTCCTCGGCCGAGCGCCGGCCGGGGCCCGGGAACGCTGGGGACTGCCGTGGGATGCCCCGGAGCCCGGCGAGGCGCTCGAGGATGCCGCCGCTCGGATTGCGAACGCGATGCTGGGCAGCGCGCCAGCCTACTTCGAACAGGTTGGGGCGTTCGCTGACGGCCGGCGCCATCCGGGGGATGCGGACGTCTCGATCGGCATCGCGGCGCTGGTGCCGGCGAGCGACGACCTCCCGCCCGGCGACGGTGAGTGGTTTCCTCTGGGGGCGCTGCCCCCGCTCGCTCCACGGCATCGTGCCATCGTCGACCGAGCGGCGGCGGTCGTGCGCCAGCGCGTCGACCAGAGCCCGCTCGCCTTCCGCCTGCTTCCCGCCACCTTCACGCTCAGCGACCTGCAGAGCGTCTACGAGCTGCTCCTCGGCCGGCGGCTCCACAAGGCGAGCTTCCGGCGCGCGCTCCAAGCGAGCTATCTGGTGGAGCCGACGGACGAGTGGCGGAGCGAGGGACGAGGTCGCCCAGCGCAGCTCTTCCGGTACGCACCAAAAAAGCGGCGCGGAGCTCGGCGCGGCGTACGGTTCGACCTCTTCAGCGAATAGGGGCACCCCCGCGGTGGACTGTCCCTAGACCGAGATCTTCCGCCCCTTGCTTTTGGCACATTAGTCGCAATATGTTATTTAGGTCCAATACGGGGGCAAGATGCTCGACTACCTCGACGGCTTGTGCGCTGCGCTGCTGGCGCGGAACGGAACGGAGATCCGGCGTCTGCTCCGCCATCCGCTGTCGCGCGCACTGCCGCGGCGGGTCCGTGAGGAGGGGTTCGCGATCGCTCGGGCCGGGCCGGAGAGCTTTCGGGCACCCGTGCACACGCTGCACTTCTACCATCAGACGCTGCACCTGCTGGGCGCGCATCGCTCCGTCGCGAGCGAGCGGGCGAGTGATCGGCATGTCGACGGCCCACAGATCGAGATGCCGCTTCGGGCTGCGGGTGCGAGCTGACGCTGCTTCCATCGCTTCACCAGGCTTAGGAGCGAGTACGTCGCTTAGGTGGCGTCTTACTGACTCGTGACTGGTGCAGAAGCGTCGTCAACGCTGCCATGGCCCGGGTCAATGCGCGCATAGTGGGCCGCTTCGCCATCGCCTCGCCCCATACGTCACCAGTGCGCGCCACCCGGGCCGCCATGGTCTTCACTGTGAGGGCCGAGAGCGACAGTCGGGCACTCAGCTCTCGGGGCCGGAGCGGGGCCGAGACGCTGGCGGTCGGCGTTGCGCGGACGCTGTAGGCGCTCGCCATGCTCTTGCCGCGCGCATTCTGCATGGCGTCCACGTAGATGCTGTGGAGCGGCCGCGCCTTGATCGAGCGCTCCGTCGTGGCGATCTCCGGCCGCTGCGCCACGACGACCTCGGCGATCAGCATCGCCAGCTCAGCGGATCGCTCGAACGACGTGCGCACCGGCAACGGGATCACGAGGTGAATTCCCGTGGAGCCGGACGTCTTGACTGCAATCGGCAGCTCGCACCCCTCAGCGATTCGCGCCACGTCGCGGGCCAGTGCGGCGACGGCCGAGAGGGCGACATCATCGCCTGGATCGAGGTCGATCAGGCAGTAGTCGGGCGTGTCTTCGGCCTGCACACGCGAGAGCCACGGATGCACTTCGATCGCACCGAGCTGCACTGTGTAGAGGAGGGTTGGCAGATCACCGCCGATGATCCGCGGCTTGGGGCCCTCCCCCTCGGTGCCCAACGTGGCCACACGTATCACGTCCGGTACACCCGCACCAGCGTTCTGCTGAAAGAAGAGAGGACCGCCCACTCCATCAGGGTAGCGCTTGAGCACCAGTGGCCGATCTGCCATCTCTGGAAGTAGAAATGGTGAGATGCGCGCATAGTAGCGCATGAGTGCGCCTTTGGTGACGCCAGCCTTCTTGAAGAAGAGCTTGTCCAGGCTGGAAACGTGGAGCATGCGACCAGCACCGAAATCCAGTTCGCCGTCGTCGCCGCTCTGCTCCAGTGCGCGCAGCTGTGCGTCGATCGCGGTCAGGTCGACCTCGGGCGCACGCTTACTCGGCGTCATCAGTCAGCTCGCCCGTCCGCCACCGCTGGACGCTCACTCCTTCGAGTGTCACGTCGCGCGGCGCCTTGTCGTCGCGCAGTCCCAGAAAGATCGGCTGTCGAAGGAGTCGGTCCGACGTCCATTCGGCAAACTTCACCTCCACGATGACCTTGGGCGCCACCCAGTGCGCCGGCTCGTTGGTCCGTGGTGGGACGACGAACGGAGAGCGCTGGCGCTCCAATCGATCCAGCCGGGCACGCATCTCCCGCAGCCCGGCGTGCGTGAACCCGCCGCCCATGTGACCCACGTAGATGAAATCGCCCCCTGCGTCGTACGCGCCGAGGAGAAGCGCGCCCAGGTGTGGGCGCGTCTTTCTCGGCTCCGTGAAACCGCCGACGACGAACTCGGCGCGGAACTGCAGTTTGAGCTTGAGCCAGTCGTCGCTCCGGACTCCGCTCTGGTAGCGAGCACTCGTCCGCTTGGCGATGATCCCCTCCCAGCCGGCTCGCCGCGCCCGCCGCATCATCGTTGCGCCCTTGGCACTGGTCTGGCCGAGAAGCAGTGCGCTGTCCAGCAGCTCGGCGTCGGCGAAGAGCTGCTCCAGACGGGCGCGTCGCTCCGTCCAAGGAAGGGCGAGCAGCTGCGAGCGGCCATCTCGCAGGAGGTCGAACGCCACAAGGGCGGTAGGGGCTTCGCCGGCGAGTCGTTCGATTTCCGCAGAATCCTGCAGGTGCATTCGCGACTGCAGCTGCTGGAATGCACTTGCTTCTGGCGCAAGGGGCGGCTGGGCGCTGGAGCCCGGGCATGAGCGCCGTCGAGCCTGCGCGACGATCTCTCCGTCGAGCGTCACGCTTCGTCCCGCGGCGGCGGCGAGGGCGCGGAGCGCCCGGACGACCTCGGGAAACTGTGCTCCCTTCTCCTTGCCATTGCGGGTCACGAGCCGCACGGTGCGTGCGCTGCACTCGGCGAGGACGCGCATACCGTCGTACTTCGGTTCGAACGTCCAGTGCTCGCCGCGCGGCACGTCGTGTCCGAGCGTGGCATACATGGGTTCGGGAAGCACTCGTCGAGTCGGAGGCACACAACCGGACGGGGCAAAAGAGGTGCCTTCCAGCAGTTGTCCACGGCAGTGGTGGCACTCCTGCAAAACGACGATCGCCCCAGGCTACGGCCCGGGGCGATCAGTCGACAAACGATTAAACGATCAGAGCGACCCCGCAGAGCGCGTCAGCCTGGCTTGGTCACGTCGGCTGCCTGCGGTCCCTTCTGCCCCTGGACGATTTCGAACTCGACCTGGTCGCCCTCAGCCAGCGACTTGAAGCCGTTTCCCGTGATGGCGCTGAAATGCACGAAGACGTCGGGGCCGCCTTCCCGCGAGATGAAGCCAAAGCCCTTGGCGTCATTGAACCACTTGACCGTGCCGTTGATGCGAGCCATGAAGCGTACCTCTTACCAGAGCTATGGAGCCTGATCGCGCGTGCGAGGAAGCGGGCCACTCACCAGCCGTCGCTCGTGACACGTGATCCCTGTGATGCCCCATCGTGCCGATGACTCGACCCCCGGGGCGGGACATACCCCTGATCGGGCAATTTCTGTGCACGGACGGACTTACGCGATGCGGCCACGTGCTACTACGGCTCACCTCGCTATGGCGGTCATTGCGCGAAATCGCACAAAATCGCACGAAATCGCACGAAATCGCACGAAATCGCACAAACACGAAGCGGAGCCGACGTGGGCTCCGCTTCGTGTAGAGAATATCTACTCCCAGTGTGCTTACGCTGCGCCCGCGATGTAACGTGCGAGGCGACCACACTCTCGACACTGCAGCGTTACCTGCGAACGAGGGGGTGGAGGAAAATCGTCAGGCGTACGCTCGATCTGCCCTGAACAGGATGGACAGCTGAGTGGCGAGCCATTCCGGTCATTCGCGATCAGGTGGAGCGCTTGCACTGGGTTATACGTAGCCGGGCGCGGCTTGCGCATTGGCCCTCCAAAATGTTTTCGCACGTCCCGGGAAAACCGTATGGCGCCGGGTCGCCTTGACGAATAGTAACCCTTAAAGCGCCTAAAGCACAGTGGGGCATCGTCTTGCGGACTGAATTGCGTGTGGCGGCCGGTGTCGGGCTGACTTTTTTGTGCGCCTGTGGACCACGTGCGCACATCCCCCCACGTCCCGCCGTTGTGAACAACGCGCTGGCCTTGACGGACACAACCGCATGGCTCGCGCGTACACTCGCACCCGTGTTGTACCTCCAGCGCGACGAAGTGTTCCCCCTGAGTCGCGCCGTCGCCGTCGTGCATCCCTCCCGCCGGATCATCGCCTACCACCTGCTCTGGCGAGACGACGTGCACGGCTCGTGGATTCCGCTCACGGTCCCGACGGACGAGGAGGTCGTCTGGGTGGGCTACGACCGCAGTCACGCACCCTCCGACATCTGGACCTACTGGCACGGTCGAATGCTGCACGCGGACTGGCGCGCGCGCGGCACACCCGAGATCGACGTCCAGTGGGGCAAGCACGGATCGCTTCCCCATGGCATCATCGAAAGCGACCTGCCACGGCCGCAAACGCTCAATTTTTTCTACGCGTTCCACTTCATCGCGCTACCTGACATCCTGCTCGGCAGACTCACGCGTCCTGGTCCCCTGGGCTTCTTCCACTCGTACGCCCGCTACCG
>JAYUTY010000095.1:0-2221 GCA_043754875.1 Gemmatimonadota bacterium | reverse complement strand
ACTGGGGATGGCGCCAGGTGGCCTCGCCGAGCTGACCAATCGCGGCGCGGTGGTGCGATGGAGCTCGGCGAATCGCGCCGACGTCGACCGCCGGATCCGCCCGTATTCGGCGGTCGTCGTACCGACGCTCGACCGCATCGTCACCACGACGACCAGCATGGCGGGCGGCGAGCAGACCCAGTCAGTTCAGCTCTGGCGGCTCTCCGACCTGGCGCTGCTGCGCACGTTCGATCTGCCGATGGGGCCGCGCGGCGACGAGGCCACTGCCACTGCCGAGCCGCGACTGCTCGCCGACGGTCGCACCGTGCTCGTGTCGACGTTCAACTGCGGCTTGTATCTCCTGAGCGGACTTGACGGTGCTGCGCCTACCGGTCAGCTCGTGTCCTCCTTTCCGAGGAAGAAGGGCACCAACTGCGCCATTCCCGTCATTGCCGGGCACTACTATCTCGTGACCGTGCCCGCGTGGAATGCCGTCGTGAGTCTGGATATCTCGGATCCCATGCATCCGCGCGAAGTCTCACGCGTGGTCCTCACCGCCGCAGACGTCCCGCATTGGATCGCGATCGAGCCCAACCACCGCCGCGTCGTCATCACCGGCTATGCGGCCCTCGAGCATCGTGTGCTGATGGCCCGCTTCGACGAAACAACCGGGCAGTTGGCCCTCGATGAACGCTTCCGTGATGACGGAGCAGCCGATGCGGGGGTACGGTTCGACAACAAGTCGTGGCAGCATGGCGGAGGCGCGGGAGGCATCCCTCACGGCGTAGTCTTCAGCCAAGCCTCGGTCACGAAGACGCCGTGACGAAGGGTTCACGGCTCGGCGAAACTCCCGTGCCCGGTGGTAGTGCGGCGGTGCTCGGCGCGTGGCACGATCACGCGTCGAGGTTGCGTTGGCGATTCCCGACGTCCGCAAGACGACCGAGCGGGATCCCGACTACCGCATACAGCAGCACGAATAGGGGCAGCGCGATCGTGCCGGTCACGGCGATGACGATTGTGACGCGGCTGATGCTGGAGACGGTGCAGTCCGCGCTGCACGTTGCGTTGTCGGGCAGGGTGGCCCACTCTTGTGCGCCACTCCGCTGCTCGGCCAGCCGTGCTCGTCCATCCGCGGCAGACCACCCTTCGACGAGGCGATGACCTGACCATGCGTCTGCAGCATGCCCTTCTCGTCGCCGGCTGCGCCACTCTCGCCGGGTTGGCCAGCGTGGCGACGCTCGCGACCGGCGCACGCGCTGTGGCCTCCGCCCAGCGGCGCGACCGCGCACTGGAGGGCGTCTGGCGCTATGTCGAGGAGGTCGACCGTCGCACGGACGGCTCCGTCGTCAAGACCAGCCCCACGGCCGGTTACGACGGTCTCCTGATCTTCACTCCCAACGGCTTCATGTCGTCGACCCTCATGCCGAAGGGTCGCACCTGGAGGCGCGAGAGCGTGACCCCAGCCGAGGTGCGCTCCACGTTCGAGGCGGCGAGCGCGCATGCCGGGCGCTACGAGCCCGACCCCGAGAAGCACATCGTGCGGATGGAGAATCTGGTCACCATTGATCCGGGTGACGAGGGGAAGTGGGACGACATCAGCTACCGCGTGCGGCGCGACACGCTGGAGCTCTCGGGGCCGTGGACGTACAACGGCGAGAAGATCACGTTCACCTTGCGCATGGCGCGCGCGAAGTGACGAGGATGCTTTGCGCGACGTCCCGTCGGTCGATCGCCGTGATCAGCCTCGCCCTGCTGGCCGCGTGTGCGTCCACCACGCGTCGACAGGTAGTGAACCCACCGGGCATCTCCCCGCTGGTCCCCGCCTATTCGGTCGCCATCCGCCACGGCACGATGGTCTTCGTCTCGGGAATGACCGGCATCAAGTCCGGAACGCAGGACATCGTCGATGGCGGTGTGGCGATCCAGACGCGACAGACGCTCGAGAACGAGCGTTCGGCGCTGCAGACCGCGGGAGCTACCATGGCCGACGTTGGGGAGTGCACGGTGTTTCTCGTCGACATCGCCGAGTATGCCGCGATGAACGGAGCCTACGTCGAATTCTTCCGCGTTGACCCACCGGCGCACGCCACCGTGGCGGTGTCGGCGCTCCCATCCTGACGTTCATGAGCGAGTAGGGCGCACAGTAGACGCGCTGTCCGCAGGGAGGGAGATGCGCGTGAACGAAGCTGACCATCGCGCCGGAGGCGAAGTCGGTGCGCTGCAACACGCGACGCAGACTCGC
>JAYUTY010000094.1:0-6655 GCA_043754875.1 Gemmatimonadota bacterium | reverse complement strand
TTCTCGTCGCGCGCGCACGTCTCGTCGGGACCCCAGATGCTCCGTGCCCACTCGGGGAACGGTCCGCGCTCGTTGGCGAGGCGCTCGCTCTCCTTCTTGCTCTCGACGTCGAGGAACTCCATCACCTTGCGGCCGAACTCCACTCCTTCCACCGAATCGTACGCGATGCCGAGGCGGATCAGCGCGTCGGCGAAGCCCATCACGCCGAGCCCGATGCGGCGGATGCGCTTGGACAATGTGTCGATCTCGGCCAACGGGTACTTGTTGACGTCGATGATGTTGTCGAGGAAGTGCGTGCTGAGCTGGATGTCACGACGGAACGACTCCCAGTTCATCTCGCCGTCCTGCACGTACAGCCCGACGTTCACGGAGCCGAGGTTGCAGACGTCGTACGGAAGGAGTGGCTGCTCGCCGCACGGGTTGGTCGCCTCGTAGTTGCCGAGGTGCGGAACGGGGTTGTAGCGGTTGGCTTCGTCGATGAAGAAGCAGCCCGGCTCGCCCGTCTTCCACGCGCCCTGGATCATCCGGTCCCACACCATGTTCGCGTCGAGCTGGCCGACGACGGCGCCGGTGCTCGGATCGAGCAGGTCGTAGCTGGACTTCGACTTCACCGCGTCCATGAACTTCTTCGTCACCGCGAGGGAGATGTTGAAGTTCGTGATCTGCGTCAGGTCTTCCTTGCACGCGATGAAGTCCATCACGTCAGGATGGTCGATGCGCAGGATCCCCATGTTCGCGCCGCGACGCGTGCCGCCCTGCTTCACCGCGTCGGTGCTCGCGTCGTACAGCTTCATGAAGGAGATCGGCCCGCTGGCGACGCCAGTCGTCGAGCGCACCATGGCCCCCGTCTGCCGCAGCCGCGAGAAGGAGAAGCCCGTGCCGCCGCCGCTCTGGTGGATGACGGCCATGCTCTTCAACGTGTCGTAGATCCCGTTCTTCCCGTTGGCCAACGCGTCTTCCACCGGCAGCACGAAGCAGGCGGAGAGCTGGCCAAGTGGGCGGCCGGCGTTCATCAGCGTGGGCGAGTTGGGCTCGAAGCGGCGCTGCGTCATCAGCGCGTAGAACTCCTCCGCCACGGCCTGGACGGCTCCCTCGCTCGCGCCATAGCGCGCGTCGGCATCGGCCACCACGGTCGCGACACGCCAGAAGAGCGCTTCCTGGGTCTCCGTGGGCTTGCCTGACTTGTCCTTCACGAGGTAGCGCTTCTCGAGCACGGTGCGCGCGTTGGCGGACAGCGTGACGGGGCCGCTCGGGGGGTTCTCGGACAGGGGCATGTGCAACTACTCCCTAGGTATACGGTGACGTTACAGCGAAAACTGGTGCGACGTGGGGGGTCGGCTCGGCAGGAGCAGCGGGAGGAGACCCGAACAGTCGGTGGGATTCATGCGGGGGGCGATAGATACCCCTCCTCGTGATTCCACGCCAGTGGTCACGTAACGGCTTACAGGGCAACGAGTTTGTTTGTATGCATCACGAACCTTGTCTCGCGCACGTACCGAAGTTGATAAGATGTGGACAGGGCACACCTGCACGTCGTCTGTGATGCCGACACTGACTGATGTATCCGTTCGGAGCGTCGTAAGTTTGCATCATGAAACACGTTACAACGAGCTGGACAACTGAGCGACGAACGGCGAACGAATCAGCGACAGCGCCAGAACGGCGCCAGTGCAAAGTTCGTCTTGCTTGGAAACACGTACAAACACCGTGCCGCCACCGCTACGAACGGTGGAGCTCCTGGAGCCGGAGGTACGACGCGACCGTGCGCGCGATCCGCTCACGCTCCTCCGCCGTCGTCTCACGCACGATTCGCCCGGGCACCCCTACCACGAGCGAGTTAGGCGGCACCACCATCCCCTCCCGAACCACCGCGCCCGCCCCGATGATCGAGCCGCTCCCGATCTCGGCGCGATTCAGCACGATCGCCCCCATCCCGATCAGGACGTCGCTCGCAACGGTCGCCCCGTGCACGATGGCGCGATGGCCGATCGCCACCCGCGCGCCGATCGTGCACGGCACGCCAGCGTCCACGTGCACGATGGCCCCGTCCTGGATGTTGCTCGCCTCGCCGACGACGATCGCGTCGGAGTCGCCGCGCAGTACGGCCGTCGGCCAGACGCTGACGCGCGCGCCCAGTGTGACGTCGCCAATCACGTGCGCAGCCGCGTGCACGAAGGCGGTCGGATCGATGCTCGGTGGACGCACGATTTCTCCCTCCACTAGAACGAGAGCCCGAATGCGACGTACGGGCTGACCGCGCGCGCGCCCACGAGATCTGCTCCCGCGATGGGCACGGCGATCCCGAGCCGGATGGTCTGCGGCCGGTCCCAGTCGAGCACCGCGGCGGACAGCCCGAGCTCGACGCCGGCGCTGGCGATGGTGCGCCCGATGCGCGGAGGCGGCGCACAGACGGACCGGAAGTTCGGCGACGCCACGCATCCGGCAGTGGCGGCATCCGCGAACGCGGTCACCGACGACCGGTCGAAGAAGAAGGGGAGCAGTCCGAAGCCTCGGCCAGGCAGCACGAGCGGCGCGCGATACTCGAGCGACGCGCTCGCCGCCTGCGTGCCGTAGATGCTCGCACTGGGAAAGCCACGCACGCCGAAGGTGCGCCGCCCCTCGCCGACTGTGTAGCCGGGCACGAGCTCGATCGAGCTGCCGCTCGTGCCCCCGATCTCGAACGACGAGGACGCGCGTCGGTCGGCGATCCCGCCGGCGACGCGCGCCGAGAGCACGTGATGCGCGAAGCCGGGAAGGTCGAGGCTCTTGTACGCGGCCGCGATGCCGACGACGCCCGTCGACGCCGAGGCGCGCGCGACGTCGGCACGCATGCGCTCCCGGACGGTGACAGCGAAGCTCACACCATCTTCCGCCGAGATGCTGAGCGGGGGGCGCTGCACGTTGGACCATTGCGCGCTCAGGAAGACGCGCGGAAAGACGTAGGCGCGCGAGTATGCACTGTCGAGCTGACCCAGAAAGCCGTCGGGGTCAGTCATGAAGTCGCGCCGCTCCGCGCCGGCGCCGAGCGAGACGGCCGAATACGTGCGCACGCGCGGTCGCGCCCAGGTGGCCGCGAGCCGCGCGTCGCGCGAACGGCGGAGCAGCGTGCCGACGCGGTCCTTCGTGCCGCCGTTCAGCAGGTCCAGCTCCGACGTGAAGTCCTGCGAGAGCGCGACGTCCAGATATGGCCGACGGAGTCCGGCATAGCGGTACGAGAGACCGGCCACGGGAAAGGAGCCGGTCGTCGAGATCGCGGCGTACGCATCATAGTAGTGGCGGCCGATCACGTCCTGGCCACTGGTCGTGAAGCCGAGTCGCGTGCCGCGGCCCGGTGCATCCTCGATGAGCGGATACCAGTAGCGCGGCAACGAGGTCGCGAGGCCCGAGTACGCGTGATAGTCGCCGGGGGCGAGGGGCTCGGGCGTGGGGTCTACGTCTTCGAACGCGTTCACCGCGATCATGGGCCGAGTCGAATCGACCTGCGGCACGATGCCAACGTGATAGCCGTCGGCGCGGAGGGTCACGGCCGCGAGCATTCCAGCACGCGAGACATCTGGCGTGAAGATTCCGTTCGCCGTGCTCGTCTGTCCGACATCTCGCTCGCCGACGCGACGGCTGACAATGGAGCGCAGCGTCGGCGCGCCGTTCTCCTCGAGGGTATACAGGATCGACCGGTCATCCGCGCTCCAAGCAGGGTCGGAGAGCACGGCATTGTGTCGTGTGAGAGGTGTGGTGACGCCGCGCTCCACGTCGATGAGCACGAGATAGAAGGAGCCGCCATGCGTACGCAACACCGTGGCGATTCGAGATCCATCGCGCGACCACCGTGGCTCGCTCCACGTCTCGTCCGGTCCACCCCGTTCGAGCACGCGCTGCATCCGCCCTGCACTGTCCAGCAGGACGAGCGAGCTCCGTGTTGCAGCCACCTGTACCGCCACGATCGCACCGTCGCGCGCGCGCACGTCAGGCTGGATCAACCGCATGCCGTACGTCAACCGCCGCTCGCGACCATCGCGCTGCACGTAGAGATCGGAGCGCACCTCACTCGGCGACATGAAGTCGAGCTGCGCGTACAGCAATCCGCCATCGGCGAGTGGGACGTTGGCGCCAAGTCCGGTGCGCCGGCCGATGCGCGTGCGTGCGCCGTCGAGCCCGAGGCGATATGCCGCGTTCGTCGACCGGCCGTCACCGCCCACATAGACGAGCGTGCTGTCGTCGAGCCAGCGCGGACTCGATGCGTTGTAGCCATGATGCGTGAGCTCGCGCCAACCGGCGAGCGGCGGAACGACCGGGCCGGCGGCACGCTGCACCGAGTCGCGCCACGCATCGAAGCCGGCGCTGAACGAGATGCCGAACCCCTGCGTCGCCGGCAGGTTCAGCTGGTAGGGCACGAGCGTCGCGCTCTGCCGCTCGATGAACTGGCGGATGGTGGTGTCGCCGCGCGTGCGTGCGAGGTAGTCCACGAACAATGAACCGTACGCGTATGCGCCTCCACCGCCCGGAAAGAGCGGCGAGCCGAGCGAGAGCTGATCGAGCCGGGGCAGCCGGTTCTCCGCTGCGGCGGCGCGAGCGAAGAGCGCGTGCTGTGCGCCCTTCAGGCGGCCGCCCTTGGTGAATCGCGACTCATAGTAGACCGCGAGTCCTTCCGTGAGCCACGACGGGCCGTAGAAGTTGGGGAAGAGCGCCGGCGCGCGGCCGAAGACATGCTGCGCCACGTTCCAGACACCCCGCGCGCGATCGAGATGGAAGACGTGCGTGAGCTCGTGCGTGATGACGAGCGCCAGCCAGTCTTCGTTCAATCGCAGCCCCTGGTTCTCCACGGGCGGCGTGGCGAAGATGACGATGCGGTTGGTGGGAAACGAGGTCGCATTGCCGTTGGAGTAATCGGCATCGTCGGAGATGACGAGGTCGATCGCGCCGCGCGGCGTCACAAGCTCGCCCGCGAGCTGCGCATAGGCCCGTTCGGCCACGGCACCGGCCACGCGTCCCTCGCGCTCGAGCCCGCGCGGCACGTGGACGTGGAAGTGTGGCGTGTCGAGCGTGCGCCAGTGATGATAGGGTGCGGGCTGCGCGCCGGCGCTCCCCATCGGAATGCACAGCAGCGCCGAAACGGCGACCGCGCGAAGGATGCTCACCGCGCGGGGAGCGCGCGGAAGTAGCTCTCGAGCCCGTCGGCGACGCCGCGCGCGTACCGCTCCTGGAACTCCGGCGTGCGCAGCGCGGCCTCCTGGTCTGGCAGCATGATGAAGGCGCCCTCGCACAGCACGGCTGGATACCACGTGCCTCGCACGACGGCGAGGTTGTCGTAGTTGATGCCCAGGTCCATCAGCCCGATCTGCGACACCATGCCGCGCTGCACCTCGCGCGCGAGTGGCTCGCTGTGCGTGCGGAAGAAGTACGTCCCCGAGCCAGGTGAGACGAACGGGTTCACGCCGTCGGGATAGGCGTTGAGGTGAATGGAGACGAAAGCATTGACGTCAGCGCGCCGCGCGATGACGGGCCGCTCGCCGAGGGCGACGGCGGAGTCCGAGGTGCGCGTCATGACGACGCGCGCGCCGCGCTCCTCGAGGATGCGCTTGAGCCGGAAGCTGATCGGCAGCGTCGCCTGCGGCTCCCAGAATCCAGTGGGACCGGTGGAGCCGATTGGTGGATGACCGGGATCTACCGCGATCACGAGTCCCCGCAGCGGACGCGACGCATCGATCGCCGGCCGGCCGCGCAGCTTGAGCACGAGCGCGTTGTTCTCGAACAGCACCAGGTAGCCGTACGGCGCCGCGCGCAGGTTCACCGTCACGCGCGCCCGCTCGGTACTCTCCTGCATCCACTCCACGGTGCGCACGAGCGAGTCGGCGGATGCGTAGTTGACGAGGTCGGTGTTGCCGCGCGCGCCGTAGAGGGTGAGGGTGATCGAGCGGTCGCCCTCCTCCACGAAGTACGGCGTGCGCGAGCCGATCGGGATGATGACGTCCACCCCCTGCGTGCTGACTCGCGTGCGGATGTTGGAGGTGACGCGGCGCGGCGGAATCGATCCCGCGATCGGGCGCGCCTCCACCGAATCGACGTACACGTCGAGCTCGGGATCGAGACGGACGCGTGCGCTCCCCGCGGCGTAGCCGACGATCGGCACGATGGTGCCCGGCGCGAAGAACCACTTGTACGTGCCGCCTGGAACCGGTCTACCGATGATCGTGCGGTCCGTGTCGGCGGCCGCGGAGGATTGGCCGAGCTGGACGAGGCCGATCGGCTCATCGCGCCCCACGCGTGCGCGGAGCGAATCGAGCCGCGCAGAGAGGGCGCCGATCGTGTCGGCGCGCGACGTGGCGAGATTCTCGGGCTTGCGCGCCGGCTCGTTGCTCGCGGCGATCGCGTTCGCCTGACCCGCGACCGCCCCGCGCAGCCGCACCGGATGGGTCGCCCGGACTGTTTCGGAGCCGCGAGTGGCCACCAGCTCGTAGCGGGGAGCGGAGGCCGGCGGATTTGCCAGGAACGCGATGAACGCCCCGTTTGGATACACTCGCGTCGGCACGCCATTGATGGTCAGCGAGGCCCGCCCGCTACCGATGGAGCCGAAGATGAAGTTGGAGTCGCGTGACGTGATCTGCTGGTTCGCCGCGGGATAGACCACCCGGATCGCAAGCGCCCCGTCCACTGCGGG
>JAYUTY010000093.1:0-2224 GCA_043754875.1 Gemmatimonadota bacterium | reverse complement strand
TGCGGGCGCGCATACCGGCGTCGCCCCAGGTGACGGTGCGCGACGAGGCGCTTCTCCCTCTCGACACGTCGCGCTACGACGTGGTCGTCGCGCTCGATTCGAGTGCGTCCGACCTCGCGCCGAGCATCGCGAGGTTCGTCGCGAGCGGTGGCGGCTTGATCGTGTCTGCTGCGGCGCTTCTATCGCCTGGCCTTCGCGCTCTCGCCCCCGCCGTTGGCGGTGAGCGGCGTCCCGGTCGCATCCTGCTCGCGGAGGACACGGTGACGCGCAGCGACCTGCCGGTGCGTCCGCTCCAGGCGCTGCGCGACGACGCGGTCGTCCTCGAGCGCAGGAGGGGCGATGTCGCCATCGCGGCGCGACGAGCGGGCGCGGGTCGCGTGATCGCCATCGGCTACGATGAAAGCTGGCGCTGGAGGATGCTCGGTGGCGATGCCGGTCCCGCCCAGCACAGCGCCTGGTGGTCGCAGCTCGCCGGTCAGGTGAGCCCGGACCGCGACCTGCTTCGATCGGGCGCCGATGCGGCACCGCTGGCCGCGCTCGTGCAGGCGCTCGGTCCGAGCGCGGTGGCCACTGGCGCCGCCGCCGATGCGCCTGTCCGAGAGCGCCTTCCGCTGCTTCTGCTGCTGCTCCTCGTCGTTGCGGCGCTTGCCGAGACGGCGTCACGCCGCTTTCGTGGAGAACGATGAACAACGTCGCCTACATCTCGCACTCCGACTGCGGACGCCACGACACCGGCTGGGGTCATCCGGAGCACGTCGGGCGGCTGCGGGCGATCCCGCGTGCCCTGCGGTACGACTTCGAGCTCTACACCCAGCTCGAGCACCTCGAGGCGCGGCATGCGAACGCCGATGAGCTGATGCTCGCCCACGACGCGAAGTACGTCGCACAGGTGCAGCGGCTGGCCGAGAGTGGCGGTGGGCGCCTCGATGCCGACACGCTGGTGAGTGAGGGGTCGTGGGACGCCGCGCGAGCCGGCACCGGTGCCGTGCTCGACGCGATCGACCTCGCGCTCGGCGAGGGTCCTCGGCGGAGCTTCTGCGCCGTCCGTCCACCGGGCCACCATGCGCTGCGTGGGGCGGGGATGGGGTTCTGCGTGTTCGGCAACGTGGCTGTCGGGGCGCACTATGCACGCGCGCAGCACGGGCTGGAGCGCGTCCTGATCGTCGACTGGGACGTGCATCATGGCAATGGCACGCAGGCGCTCGTGGAGCACGAGGCCGACGTGCGCTTCGTCTCCATGCACCAGTGGCCCTGGTATCCGGGCACTGGCGCGGCGGATGACCGCGGCCCGCATGGCAATGTGTGGAACGTGCCGCTAGGCCCCGGACTGGCGCGCGAGCGGTATGTGAGCGCCCTGCTCCACGCGGTGGATGCCGCCACTGTCGGCTTCACCCCGGACCTCCTGATCGTCTCGGCGGGCTTCGACTCCCTCGCCGGCGATCCGCTCGGCGGCTTCACGCTCGAGATGGACGACGTGGAGCGGCTGACGCGCGAGATGGTCTCGCGCGCCGAGCAGTGGTGCGGCGGGCGGCTCGTGAGCGCGCTGGAAGGGGGGTACGCGCCCGATCGGCTCGGCGAGGCGTGCGTCCGCCACATGCGCGCCCTCGTCTGATCCGCCTGTCCGCGAGCGCGCCAGGCGCGTATCTTCCCCCGCTCCATCGTCGTCATCACCGCGTCGCGGTGGCAACCGCTCCATGGGAGAAGACGTGGCTCTGACGCTCTATGGTGTGACGGTCAACGACTCGCACGCCGCGCACTTCGAACGCCCGGATCTGCAGCGCGTGGTGGTGCGCGATCTCGTGGCAGTCTGTGGCCGGGCGGATTATCGGGCGGTGGAGCCGTCGGACGAGCGCGTACAGCAGTACACCGGCGTGATCACCGCGATGAGTGCGCGCGGACCGGTACTGCCGGCGCCGGTTGGTGTCGTCTTCCGCGCTCCGGAGTCCGTGCAGCGGTGGCTGGAGCTGCACTACGTCGCGCTCAACGATGCGCTCTCCTTCGTGGAGAATCGCGTCGCGTGCCGCGTGCACGTGTGGCGCCCGGTCGAGGGCGTCGACCGCGACGCCGGATCCGATCTCGCCGCCGCCGCCGCCGAGAGCCTGCGGACGCTCCGACGCTCGGCCGTGGCCAGCGTCCCGCTCCGCGTCGAGAAGGTGACGGGGATCGTCCTGAGCGCTGCGTTTCTCGTGGAGCAGGATCTCTGGAAGCCGTTCGTGGAGCTCGT
>JAYUTY010000092.1:0-2224 GCA_043754875.1 Gemmatimonadota bacterium | reverse complement strand
AAATCCAGTCCACGCCCGTGTCGGCGATCTGCCGCACGGTGTCGAGCCCCACGCCGCCGGACGCCTCGACGATTGCGCGGCCGGCGATCAGCTCGACGCACGCGCGCATCTGCTCCATCGTCATGTTGTCGAGCATGATGATGTCGGCCGCCGCATCCAGGCTTGCCTGCACCTGCTCGATGCGGTCGCACTCCACCTCGACCTTGGTCCCGACCGGCGCGAGGTCGCGTGCGCGACGCACCGCCACCGCCACATCGCCGTCCACCGAGGCCAGGTGGTTGTCCTTGATCAGGACGGCGGTGGAGAGGTTGAGGCGGTGGTTGGTGCCGCCCCCCGCACGGACGGCATACTTCTCCAGCAGGCGCCAGCCCGGCGTCGTCTTGCGCGTGTCGAGGATGTGGGCGCGCGTGCCACTCACGGCGTCCACGTAGCGCGCGGTGAGTGAGGCCACCCCCGAGAGACGCTGCATGAAGTTGAGCGCGACGCGCTCGGCGGCGAGCAGTGCGCGCGCGTGCCCCGACAGGTAGAGGATCGAGGCGCCCTCGGTGAGCGGGCTGCCGTCCTCGAGGTCCACGCGGATCGTCACCTTGGGATCGAGCAGGCGGAACGCCTCGAGCGCGAGTGGCACGCCGCAGAGCACTCCCGTGGCGCGCGAGACGAGCCGTCCACGCGCATGCCGGTCGGAGACGACGGTCGCGATCGTCGTGAGGTCATTGAATGCGCCGTCCTCGTCGAGCGCACTCTTCACCAGCGCGTGAAGCTCCGGCTGCGCGTACGGAAAGCGCAGCATCCCCACGTTCGACGCCGTCGGCGAGCTCAGCGGGGTGATCGTTCGCGGCGCGTCGTGCGCCTCGGTCTCGAGTGGTTCCATCTCCATCTAGCACTCCTGGACTCTGTTCGCTCGCCGGGTGGAGGCGCTACTCGCCGGGGTCGACGGTCGTCTCCGGTACCGGACTCAGTGGCGTGTTCCCGCCGATCGCGATCATCCGCTCGATCGCCAGGCGCGCCCGATCGGCGATCTGGGCCGGCACCGTGATGCGATGCTCCAGCCGCTCGAGCGCCCGCTTCACCTTGGGCAGCGTGGTGACCTTCATGTAGGCACACGACGCACGCTCGTTGGCAGCGAAGAAGCGCTTGGAGGGATTCTCGCGCCGCAGCCGGTGCAGGATCCCCACCTCGGTCGCCACGATGAACTCCTCGGCATCGCTGAGCGCGGGCCGCTTGATCATCCCCTCGGTGCTGAGGATCTGCACCCCTTCCGGGTCCACGTCGCCGGCCGACATCGCCTCGAGCACGCTCGTGGAGCAGCCGCACTCCGGATGGATCAGGAACTCCGCCCCCGGATGCTCGGCGCGGCGCAGCCGGATGTCCTCCGGGTCGATGCCGGCGTGCACGTGGCACTCGCCCATCCAGATGCGGATGTTCTCGCGCCCGCTCATCCGCTTCACGTGGGCGCCGAGAAACATGTCGGGGCAGAAGAGGATCTCGGTGTCGGCCGGGATCGCATTGACGATCTCGACCGCGTTCCCCGACGTGCAGCAGTAGTCGCTCTCCGCCTTCACCTCGGCGGTCGTGTTCACGTAGCTCACGACCACAGCGCCCGGATATTCCGCCTTCCACGCGCGCAGCTGCTCCGCGTTGATCATCGAAGCGAGCGAGCAGCCGGCGGCGAGATCGGGCAGCAGCACCTTTTTCTGCGGCGAGAGCACTGCAGCGGTCTCGGCCATGAAGTGCACGCCGCAGAAGACGATGATGTCGGCTTCCGTCTTGGCCGCTTCGCGAGAGAGGCCGAGCGAGTCGCCCACGAAGTCAGCGACGTCCTGCACCTCGGGGCGCTCGTAGTTGTGCGCGAGGATCACCGCGTTCTTCGCGCGCGCGAGTGTCTTGATCTCCCCCTGGAGCGACGCGATCAGCTCTTCGCGGGAGCGAATGTCCGTGCTGGTCGTACCCATCCGTGGAAGCTAACCGGCGCGAGTGGGTCGCGTGAGCCGTCGGAGGTGGACGCATCCCGCCGCTGGGCTCGACAGCAGCCCCGCGCGCCAATCAGTGGCGCGTCGCTTGCCTCTCGCTTTCGGCTCACGACGCCGCGTGGTGCGGTGCGTGCCGACCGACTTCGACACGAGGGTATGGACGTGGCACAGATTCCGATTCAACGCAAGGAACGCTCGAACATCTGGCCGCTGCTGCTCGGCTTGCTGGCGGTTCTTGCCGTCCTCTGGTACGT
>JAYUTY010000091.1:0-2229 GCA_043754875.1 Gemmatimonadota bacterium | reverse complement strand
ACTGATCGTTAGCGATCGTACTTGGTCGCTCTGATGGGGTGTAGGTCAATTGGCAGACCGCCCGGCTGTTAACCGGGAAGTTGCAGGTTCGAGTCCTGCCGCCCCAGTGGTCGTGCCTCGCGCGTTCCGGTCGCAGAGGCCAACTTCACCCGGACTCGCCGTCCGGTGCGCCGCGTTGCCCTCCCGCGCCACGTCGCCTTGGACGCCGCGTCGCCCTCCCGCGCCACGCTGCGTTCGGCGAGTCCGCCGACCACCCAGCACGGCGTGCCCTCCCTGGTAAACAGATGAACGCACGAGGCGCCGGCGATCGCTGGCTCGCGGGGGATCTTGTGGACGGGGTCCATTTCGCGCACCATCAGTCGGTGTCCGTCGTCGCCGACGCCCATGGCGGGGAGCTCGGTATCGTCCTGCTCCTCGTCGCGCTCACTCCCGAGCCTCGATTCCTCGTGCGCCTCGCCTCGGGTGCCGGCGACGTTCGACTTGCGCAATCGATGCTCCGGGCCACGGACTGAAACGCCGCACCCGCGCGCGACTGCCACACCCTGATCGCCACTTCGATCGACTGCCCACTCTCTCAATGGGGTCTGCCATGAATGTCGTGCAGCGCGTGAAGAACATCCTTCTCCAGCCGAAGGAAGAGTGGGTCGCGATCGACGCCGAGCCGACGAACGTGGTTGCGCTCTACACGCAGTACCTCGTGCCCCTCGCGCTGGTCGGCACTGCTGCACGTTTCATCGGCTATGCCGTGATCGGCATCAACATTCCGTTCTTGGGGCGCTACCGCATGCCGGTGCTCAGCGCGCTCAGCTCGTGCCTCGTCGGCTTTATCGCAATGATGGCCGGGGTGTACCTGTGGGCGCTCATCATCAACGCGCTCGCACCCACTTTCAAGGGCCGCAAGGACTTCCTCTCCGCGCTCAAGCTCGCGATCTACTCCGCGACGCCAGCGCTACTCGGGATGATCCTCTCGATTCTGCCGTTGCTCTTTCTCGTCCAACTGATCGCCGGGATCTACGGACTCTACCTGCTCTACATCGGCTTCCCCGTGCTCATGAAGGTGGAGCGTGACCGGGCCGGCGCATACACCGCGGCGACGGTCGTGAGCGGCATGGTCCTCGGCCTCCTCTTCATCACCCTCGCTGGAGCGCTCAACCTCTCGCTCGGTGCCAGCAGCCGAATGACGAGCGACGCCGACGCGAGAAAGGCAGGTGAGGGAATGGTCGCCGGGATGCTCGGCGCAGCCGCCGGCGGGTCGCCCGAGAGCAAGAACGCTGCAGCAGGTCTCGTGGCGGGCCTCGTCGCCGCCGGTCAGCAGATCGAGGCGAGTGAGAAGGCTGCGCGCGCGAACGGCACCACGCCAAGCGCCGCGATCACGTCGGGCGACGTCGCTCAGTCGGGCGCGGCGATGGGTGCGGCCGCCGCGGCGATCGGCTCACTCGTCAACGGCGGAAAGGAGCATGTCGAGCTGATCGACTTCCGCGTCCTCGAGCAGATGATGCCGGATGTCGCCGGCCCGGCTCGCCGCACGAACGTGAGTGGCCAGAAGTCGAACGTGGGCGGGATGTCGGGCAGCAGCGCCGAAGGAAGCTACGCCAGCGACAACGGCGGCTCGGCGACGGTGAAGATCTCCGACATGGGCAATGCCCGCGGCGTCCTCTCACTCGGCAAGCTCGCCTTCAGCGTGGAGTCCGAGAACGACCAGGGCTACGAGAAGAACGTGTCGCTCGGCGGCCACCAGGTGCATGAGAAGTGGAGCGCCTCCGGCAAGTCCACGGAACTGACGATGTTCGTCGGTGACCGGTTCATGGTCGAGGTGACTTCGCGCGGCATGGACGCCAGCGCGGCGGAGAAGATCCTGTCCGCGATCGACCTGAAGCGGCTCGCCGCGAGCAGGTAGCGTCTGCCTGCGCCGTGGTCAACGCGGTGCAGGGGACAGCGTAGGCCCGAGCACGAAGTGAAGCGAGAGCAGCCGCGGAGGAGCGCCCGCCGCGGCTGCCGGTTCGGTCCACTCGTCGAGACTGGTCAGAACGAAGCCGTTGGCGACCGCGGCGTCGACGAACTCGCTCGTCGAGTGGGAAAAGGCAGGAACGTGCACCGTCTCGCCTGATCCCGCGTCCGAGAAGTGCGGCTGCCCGCCGCGGAGCTGGCGATACGGATGGAGCTCGCAGAGAAAGAGCGTCCCACCCGGTCGCAGTACGCGCGCTGCTTCCGCGAACACGGGCATGAGCT
>JAYUTY010000090.1:0-6695 GCA_043754875.1 Gemmatimonadota bacterium | reverse complement strand
TCTCCTTGTCCACCACGGGGCGATGGTCGAGGTTGGCCACGCTCCGTGCGAGGTCCATGACGAAGGTCCCGACGCGCGCCATGTGCGGATAGTCGATGTACTGCGGCTCGTCCGTGACCTGGTGGTAGTCGCCGTGCAGCCCCGTCGTCATGAACACCACCGGGATTCCGTAGCGCGCGTAGTTGTAGTGATCGCTGCGGCAGTAGATGTTCTCCGGATGCCCGTTCGCGTCGAACGCGTAGTCGAAGGTGAACGGACGCTGCTCCTTCTTGTTCACCGTTTCCGTCAGGTCGCCGAGCTCCGTGGACAGTCGGCGTGAGCCGACGAGCTGGAGATATGTCTCGCTGCCGGCCGCGAGATCCCGCGCCGCGCCGCGGCCGACCATGTCGATGTTGATCTGCGCCACGATCGAGTCGCGAGGTACGGTCGGGTGATCGGTGTAGTACCGCGACCCGAGCAGCCCCTTCTCCTCACCCGTGTGCCAGACGAAGAGGAGTGAGCGCTTCGGCTTCACCTTCCCCTTCGCGAACGCCTCGGCGACTTCCAGCACCGTCACGGTCCCGGAGCCGTCGTCGTCGGCGCCGTTGTTGATCGAGTCGCGCCGAGCCGGATGCAGCTTGTGCAGCGAGTCCAGGTTCAGGTGGATGCCGGCGAGCCTGTCGCGCAGTGCGCCCTGCTGCTCGGCAGTCAGGCGCGCGCCGGACGGGTTCTCCGATGCGAACCAGCGCTGCTCGTTGAACGCGTGCAGCGAGTCGTGATCCACCGCGCCCGCCGCGCGCATCCCGATGTGATCGCTGTGTGCGCCGACCGCCACGTACTCGCCCTTCAGCTTGGGATCGGTGCCGCGCAGGATTCCCACCACATTGCGCGTGGGCGCCGCGGCTTCCACGTACTGGAGGTTTCCCTGCACCGTGCGGCCTGTCGCTCCCATCGCCACACTGTCGATCGAGCCGCCGATCAGCGTCTCCGCCATCAGTCGCGTCACGTACAGCGTGACAGGCACCTTCGGCGCGTCTGCCGCTGGCTTGAGCGTCATCGACGCCGAGCGTCCCAGCGCCGTCTGCTGCGGCGTGATCATCGCGCCGCCGACGATCGCGATCGCCGCCGCGCCGGCGAGCGGGCTGTTCGGCGCGATGCGAGCCGGCGCGCCCTGCGCGGGCATCAGCACGACCAGCTTGCCCGCCGCCTGCTCCGCCGTCAGTGCGTGGGCGGTGTCGCCCATCGTGCCGCCGAAGACCGCCGTCACGCCGTCGATCGAGCGCGCGGCCGCGCCGCGGAATGGCGCGGCGACGAAATCACCGAATGCCGTGAACGACTTTCCGTTGATCGCGAGCCTGGTGTCCTTGTCGAACGTGCGGGAGATGAACGGCACGTCCTGGAAGTAGCTCCCGTTGTCGCCAGCCGGCACGAGGCCGATCCGCTTCGCCTCGGCCGCAATGTAGGCCGTTCCCTTCATGTGGCCGATCGTGCCGGCCTCGCGGCCCATCATCGAATCGTCGGCGAACACGTACAGCCGGGACATCAGGTCACTGGCGGTGATCGCCGCCGCAGTGGGCGTTGCCTTGTGCTTGAGCGGCAGCACCGGCGCACCGGTCGCGCGGGACGACGCCTGCGCGGTGAGTGCTGCCGGGAGCAGCGCGAGCGCGCCGAGGGGCGCGAGCGTGCGATATCGCATTGCGTGGTGGTCCGGAGGTGAGTGGTGAGCGTCGGTGGGCATGGCGGCGCACCGCCATCCCCGTAGTACGCCGGCCCCCCCTGCCATGTTGCGCTCCGACCGCGCCGGATATCTTCCCGCATCGCCGGCATCGCCGGCGTCGCCCGCGCTCCCCCTCACCCACCACCTCTCCCGATGCGCATCGAGACGCTCGCCGTTCGCGCCGGACATCATGTCGACCCGGCCACGGGCGCGGTCACCATGCCGCTCCACCTGTCCACCACCTTCGAGCGTGGGACGGACGGCGGCTATGCGGCCGGACACGTCTACGCGCGCACCTCCAATCCCAATCGGGATGCGCTCGAGCAGCTGCTGGCGACGCTCGAGGGGGGCACCACTGCGCTCGCGTACTCGTCGGGTTCGGCCGCAACGCTCGCGGTGTTCCAGGCGCTCGCGCCCGGCGATCACGTGATCGTCCCGAACGACGCGTACTACGGCACGCTGCTGATCCTCCGGGACCTCTTCCGCGGCTGGGGGCTCGAGTACACCGTCGTCGACATGACGGAGCTGGACGCCGTCGGCGCCGCCCTCCGCCCCACGACTCGCATCGTCTGGATCGAGACGCCGTCCAACCCGCTGGTGCGCATCGTCGACATCGCGCGGGTGGCCGAGCTGGCGCACTTCGTTGGCGCGCGCTGCGTGGTGGACAACACGTGGGCGACTCCAGTGCTCCAGCGCCCCCTCGAGCTCGGTGCCGACCTCACGATGCACTCCACCACCAAGTACCTGGGGGGGCACAGTGACCTGCTTGGCGGAGCGCTGGTCGCACGCATCTCGGATGACTTCACCGAGCGCCTGCGCGCGCTCCAGAAGCTCGGCGGTGCCGTTCCCTCGCCGTTCGACTGCTGGCTCCTCATGCGTGGTATCCGCACGCTCCCCTGGCGCATGCGTGCCCACTGCGCCAACGCGATGGCCGTTGCGCGCTTCCTCTCGGTGCATCCTCAGGTGGAGGCGGTCCACTATCCTGGCCTGCCCAGCCATGCCGGCCACGAGATCGCCGCGCGGCAGATGAGCGACTTCGGCGGGATGCTGAGCCTGCAGGTGCCAGGCGGGGCGAACGAGGCGCTCGCGTTCACCAACCGACTCACCCTCTTCACCCGTGCGACGAGCCTCGGCGGCACCGAGTCGCTGATCGAGCACCGCGCATCCGTCGAGGGACCCACGACGCAGGCGCCGCAGAATCTGTTGCGCGTCTCCGTGGGGCTCGAGCACCACGAAGACCTGATCGAGGATCTGTCGCGCGCGCTGGCATAGCCCTGACGCGGGTCGGTTAGCTTTCGGCATGAGCGAACAAGCCGTCCTTCTGCTGTCCGGCGGCCTCGATTCCACCACGATGCTGGCCCTCGCGGTCCAGCAGGGATTCGAGGTGCACGCCATGACCTTCCGCTACGGCCAGCGCCACTCGTCCGAGATCGAGGCGGCGCGGCGCGTTGCCCGCCACTACGGCGTTCGCGACCACGTCGTCGTGGACATCGACCTTCGCACCTTCGGCGGCTCGGCGCTCACCGCCGACATCGACGTGCCCAAGGACCGCACGGACGACGCCATCGCCCATGGCATCCCGATCACCTACGTGCCGGCCCGTAACACGATCTTCCTCTCCTTCTGCCTTGCATGGGCCGAGGTGCTCGGTGCGTCCGACATCTTCATCGGTGTCAACGCGCTCGACTACTCCGGCTATCCCGACTGCCGGCCCGAGTACGTCGCGGCGTTCCAGACGATGGCGAACCTCGCCACGCGCGGCGGCGTGGAGGGCACGACCCCGATCCGCATCCAGACGCCCCTTCTCCAACTCACCAAGCGCGAGATCGTGCAGATCGGCATCTCGCTGGGCGTCGACTACTCGCTGACGCTCAGCTGCTACGACCCGACGAGCGACGGGGTGGCGTGCGGCCATTGTGACGCCTGCCAGCTGCGGATGCGCGGATTCAGCGAGGCGGGGGTCGCCGACCCTGCCCCGTACGCAATCGCGTGAGCGGACGATGACGTACGTCGTGCGCGAGATCTTCTACACGCTGCAGGGTGAAGGGCAGAACGCCGGACGGCCCGCGGTGTTCTGTCGCTTCAGCGGCTGCAATCTCTGGACGGGACGTGAGGGGGACCGCCACAGGGCAGTCTGCCAGTTCTGCGACACGGAGTTCGTCGGCGTCGGTCCGGATGGCGGGAAGTTCGCGACGGCCGACGCGCTCGCGGATGCGGTGCTCTCGCGGTGGCCGCTGGTGGTCAATGGCCGCGCCAGCGGTGGACGACCACTCGTCGTCTGCACCGGCGGCGAGCCACTCCTCCAGCTCGATCCCGCGGCGATCGCTGCACTGCATGCGCGCGGATTCGAGGTCGCGGTGGAGACCAACGGAACGCAGCCTGCGCCGGACGGGATCGACCACGTCTGCGTCAGCCCGAAGGCGAACGCGCCGCTCGTCCTCCGTCATGGGGACGAGCTCAAGCTCGTCTTTCCGCAGGCGCAGCCCGAGGCGCGACCCGAGAATTTCGCGGCGCTCGACTTCCGTGCCTTCTTTCTCCAGCCGCTGGACGGTCCCACGGCCGACGAGACGCGCGCCAACACGGAGGCGGCGCTCGCCTATTGCCTCGCCAATCCGCAGTGGCGGTTGAGTCTCCAGACGCACAAGCTGCTCGGAATCCGATGAGCCCTGCCCTGGAGCTGTTCAAGGAGTTCACCTTCGAGGCGGCGCACCTGCTGCCGAACGTGCCGGTTGGCCACAAGTGCGCACGACTGCACGGCCACTCCTTTCACGTTCGTGTCACCGTGCGCGGCGAGGTGGATCCGCACGCCGGATGGGTGATGGACTTCGCTGAGCTCAAGGCCGCGTGGCGCCCGATCGACGAGGCGCTGGACCATCGCTACCTGAATGACGTCCCCGGACTCGAGAATCCCACGAGTGAGGTGCTGGCCCAGTGGATCTGGGCGCGTCTCGCCGGCAGCCTGCCGCTCGCGGCGGTGGAGGTGCGGGAGACCTGCACGAGCGGATGCATCTTTCGGGGTTCCTGAGCCAAGCTTCGTTCTGTTAGTGACAAGTCGTTGCCATGTAACAACTTACGCGGTCTCGTGACCTGGCGCACGACTCGTCCGTCTACCCCATGCGAGGTTGACCTCGCTCCGCTCGCGCCGTAGCATACGTCTTCGAGGCAGTCCCCGGCCGTCCGCTGACCACCTCTAGCTGGCATGATCGCCCTTCCAATGCCAGATCACCGTCGCCATCTGCTCATGCCTTCTCTCGCCGCTTCCAGATTGCGATCCGTGGCGCTGCGCCCGCTCGTCTGTTGCGCGTTGGTGGCGGTGAGCGCGATGCCCGCGTCGGCACAGCAGGCGGTCGACGAGGCAGCCCCCAGGGCACTGGACGCGGCGAAGCCCTTTGCGGCATGGAGCCACTCGGTGCATTCGCTGCGCGACTCCCTCGTCTCCATCGCGCGGGCGCAGGTCGGCACCAGGTACGTCATGGGCGGTACGACGCCGGAAGGTGGGTTCGACTGCAGCGGGCTCGTTCGCTATGTGATGGGCGCCCTGAGCGTGAAGCTGCCGCGCACGGCGAGACAGCAGGCCACCACGGGGCTCACCGTCGTTCGCGATCCGTCCAGGCTGCGTCCGGGTGACCTGCTCACCTTCGGGAAGGGGCGCAAGGGCGTCAGCCACATCGGGATCTACGTCGGCGAGGGACGCTTCATTCACGCGAGCACCACGGCCGGCCAGGTGATCGAGAGCGACATCGCGCGCGCCGGCTCGCCGCTCATCCGTGCGTGGCGCGGCGTGCGACGCATCGTGATCGCCGTTGAGGGGGATTCGACTCGGCTCGGCGACAGCTGAGCGAGTTGGGGCGCGGGGCAACGACCGCGCTCGACTTCTACACGACAACGGGGCGGCTCACTGAGAGCCGCCCCGTCGCGTTCCAGGCCAACGTGTCGCGTCCGCGCTGGGCGTCGCTACGAAATCGTCGGGATGAAGAAGCCCTGGACGATCGCCACCACGTCCGCACGATCCAACGGCTCGTCGAAGGCTTCCTGTGCCGCTTCCGTGCCGAAGGAGGCACCCGACAGCGCCGACACGTCGATGCCACCCTGATTCACGTTCGCCTCGGATGGGGCAGTCGTGCTGTTGGTACCGGCGCCGTAGATGAGGTTGAACGCCGTCACCACGCCAGCGGGAAGCGTCGGCAGTCCGGCCGTGCCTGCCGCCGTTGCGCCACCACCGCGCACCGTGCCGCTGTAGCGCACCTGTGCGTCCGCTCCACCCGCGATGCGGCGAATGCGGCGAATGCGTGATGCATGGCGCGCCTCAACGGAATGGATCCGCAGCGCCGCCTCGAGCCTGCCCGAGTCGGACATCAGGTTCGCCGCCTGCCCCTTGTAGGCACGGACGCCCGTGTCCTCCGCGCCCTGCGCCACCGCGAGCAGGAATTGCAGATTGGTCGTCGCGCCGGCGAACGGACCGTTGTTCGCGCCGCGTGCGCCCGTGAAGTCGAACGAGTTCTCGTTCAGGTTGAACACGTTGGTCGCACCGGCGCCGAGCAGCGTCGCGCGGTGGGCCGCCTCGTGCTTCTCGATCTGTGTCAGCGTGGCGACTGCCCCCGGGACGGCGGTGGCGAGCGCACGAACCGGCGCGAACGCCGCGTTGGACGCCGCATTGGCGCTCCTTCCGAGAACCGCCTTGTAGAACTCGTCCTCGAACACTTCGAGGGCGAAGGCGAAGTCCAGGACCGCCTTCACGGACGCCGTTGGTGCGGTGCCCTGCCCGTACACGTCGCGGCTGAGTGCGGCGATCGCGATCGGCACGGAGCCGAGGGCGAGCATCGCAACGACACCCGGACGGGCGCCAGCGCCACGGTCGATTTCCTGCTTGCGCTCTGCGAGCGTCTCGATCAGATCAGGCTCGATCGTGTCGAGGATGGACGTCTTTTCCATTGGTCTCTAGTCTCCAGGTCGACGGATCGACGATCAGGTCGGGGTGGGCGCGGTCTTGTCGGTAGTC
>JAYUTY010000089.1:0-6712 GCA_043754875.1 Gemmatimonadota bacterium | reverse complement strand
CGCTCCGGCAACACGATGCGTGAGTTCGACGAGCGACCAATGAACCTCGCTGACCAGCCCGTCGCCCCTTACACGCCGTGGAGTCTTCCGTTCCCGCGCCGCGGGACAGGCAGGCATGACGGACGCTCACATTTTCCCCGGCGCGGCCGAGACGGGTCGCCTCGGCCGCGCCATGCCAGCACCCGCTCGATACTCCCTATTCCCCGTGGTGCATCGGCACAGTGAAGAAGAAGGTCGTTCCGCTGCCGAATACGATCTCGACCCAGATAGTGCCGCCGTGGCCTTCGACGATCCCCTTGCAAATGGCCAACCCGAGGCCGGCACTGCCGCGCGCTTCGCGCCCGCCTTGCCAGAAGCGCTCGAACAGGAGCGGCAGATTCTGCGGTGCGATCCCGGATCCGATATCGGACACCGAGCATTGCATCATGTCCCCTGCACGCACCGTGCGGATGTCGATCTGCCCGCCAGGCGCGGTCAGACGGATGGCATTCGTGAGCAGGTTGCCGAGGAGTTGCAGGATGCGCCCCTGGTCGGCGTGAATGCGGTACGCGTCCTCCGACGTGACAGGTCAGGCGGAGCCGCTTTCCCACCGCCTCAGGGGCGTAGATTTCACGCGCTTGCTCGAGCAGCGACGTGATGTCGACTCGCGTCCGGTCCAGCGCCAGACGGCCGCTCTCAATGCTCGCCGCGTCGAGCAGGTCGCGGACGAGACGGTTCATGCCGCCGACGGTCCGCGCCATGACGGCGAGCAACCGCGGGCGACTTTCTGGCGCGAGGGTCTCGTCGAGGAGCATGGCCACGCTCGCGGCGATGCGGTCCAGCGGATTTCGCAAGTCGTGCGCGACGATGGCCAGCACGCCATCGCGCAGCTGGACGGCGGCTTCTTGTACCCGCAGGGACTGCGCGAGCCGCACGCTCTCCTTTGTCAGCGCGCGTTGTGTTCGGACGAACTCTGAATTCGTTGCGGCAAGCTCCTCGTACAAAGGCACAAGCCGCAAGTCGCGCACGTACTCCATCAACCAGAGGCGTGCTCCCGCGTGCTGAGACTCCCACACGGCGGCGAACGTTCGAAGGTCCAGTCTTTCCCGACTCTCGACGTTGAATTCCCACAGCTCGCCGTCCGCCTTCGTGGTCTCACGCGCCAGCAACCGTGCCTACTTTCGCTGCGATGTGATGTCGAGGACGTCAGAGAAGAGACGCCCGATGAGGGCCTGCGCGAGCAGTTGCTCGAGCTTCCCGTTGGACTCGGTGACGACCCCATCGAACGACAGCTCCACGACCGCTCTGGGGAATCCCTGGAGACAGGCGTGCAGGCCGCCGCCGATGCGTAGTACGTCATTCGTCCGTACGTCACTCATCCAAAGCGCTCGCGCAATCGCTCCACGGCCTGTGTCGGGTCGCGCGCCACGGCGTCCGCCCCGAGCCGGAGCGCCAGCGTCTCGTCGTCCATGAATGGGCGCCCTCCCACGAGGATAAACGGACCACTGTATGAACCGATGTCTGAACCTGCCTCGCCGGCGGCCGCTCGGACGGCCTGGATCAGGGCGCGCATCTGCGGCAGATGCGGCGCGAGGGAGGCCGACAGCGCCAACACGTTGGGCCGCTGGCGCAGCACCATGGCGATGAGCGTGTCCTGGGGAACGGTCGCGCCAAGGTAGGTGGCGTCCCAGCCTTCAAGCTCCAGGAGGTCGCAGATCATGCGCAGGCCGATCTCGTGCCGCTCCTGTTCCGCACAGGCGGCCAGCAACGTCCGTCCGTTCTGGTGGGTCGCCATGCAGAAATCCGTATAGAGGCGACCCATCGCGAGCTGAGTGATCGCCGTGGCCAGGTGCTCCTCCGCGACAGTCACTTCGTTGTCCTGCCACAGGCGCCCGATTTCCCGGAGGGCGGGCTGAAAGACGTCCAGATACAGCGCGGGCAGTCCCAACCCAGCGGATCGTGCCTCCTCGACCACGGCGAGCGCGTGCCGTCGGTCGCCGGCCCGCAATGCGTCCAGGTACACACGAGACCACTCGACCGTCGTCACGACGATATGGCGTCGGAGAGCGACAGCACGCCCGCGCTCAGGCAAGCGAGGATACAGGCCGTCTCGTCGGGCGGAAAGCGCCCGATGATCACGTGCTCCATGGTCTCGAGACTCCGGCGCACATCCCCGCTGCCAATCTTGCGCGCAGCCAGGAGACTCTCGACCCAGCCCACATAGCGCGTGAAGAGTGAGGGATCCTTCAGCGCGACGGCGGGGGCGAGGTGCTCAAGGCAGTACCGCATGTCCTGAAGGCACTTGGCGCGACCCGCCTCGCCGAATCGTTCTATCAACCGGGGATCCTTGATGTACATCACCTGCGTCACGGCATTCGCCAGCTCGTCCTTGCGCGTGAGGATCAGCTCCGACGCGCGCATCGCCACGGTGGGATCGCTCATCCGGAGGTGCGTCGCGAGTCGAGCAGCACTTCGTAGGCCTCATGCCGCACGGTGGTGCGCGCCATGATGTCCGCCGGCTCGCGAGAATGTGCGACGGCGCGCTCAAGGCTCTTCATGTAGCGGCGGAAGGCCTCGGCATCCGTCCAAGTGGTCATGAAGGTGTGCGTTGCCGTGCCCGACTGCGGCTTGAGGAGCTGGAGGTGGAGAAAGCCCGGAAAGTCGTCCACCAGTCCGGAGCGTTGCTGGAAGTGCTCCTCCAGACCAGCGTGGTCTGTATCGGGGACAGTGAGATGCGACACGAACACGAACATGTGAGCCCTTGGGGGAATGGACGCGGCGGCGGGATTGCGTTCAGCTGTTCCACGAGGCGCGCTTGCCGACGACGATGTGGAGGCGCGTTGCGTCTTGCCATCTCGACGTGTTCGACGATACCACGAGTGTGAGCCCTGTCACCACCGTCCGCAAGCACACGGGAGTAGGACAGAGCAACAAGGTGGAGTGAAGGTCAACAACACTCGACGCGTCTCCACAGTTCAGCGGTGTGTCACCGATCACGTGACACTGGACGCTGTCGAGTTTTTGCTGGTGCGCCTGTGGACGCACTTCGTGATCGCGCTATATGTCCGCCCGCTTGTAGACGCGCGGCGAAATGCCCGTAGGTGGGACGAGGACGAGGGAGCGAGTACACACGCGCCGCCCGAGGCCGCGGCGCAGGCAATCCACGTGGCGGATCGCTTTCTCCTCTCCTGCTGAACCTGACAGCGGCGATGACGCGCGTGACCGTCGCGCTTCTCGACATGACGCGCTGCCTCGCGTGCTGGTGTTGTGAGCCGCATCCTCGAGCGTGCTGTACCGGCAGTCGTGCTCCTCAGCAACTAGCGGCTGACTCTTTGCCCATTAGCCGGTGAAGCAAGCACGCGCCGTCCATGAGCGAGATCACTGGCGCATCCAACACTACGCAACACTACACACGCGAATTCGGGCATGGCTGCCCGTTTGTCGTGACGTGTTGCGTGTACCGCAGGGGCATCGAGTCGCGAATGAGCCACCACGAGTCGAGCACGCAGCGAGCACGGGCCCGGCGCGTCGTCGCCCCGTGCCCGGCGGAAGTGCGTTTGGAGACGTGGCACGCGCTTGCCGCAAGTCTCTTGTGCGCGCTGCGCGAGAAGACGGCACGTGGCGCGGCACCAGCCCGCGTGCTGGTCTTCCAGATTGTGCTGGAGCTCCGCGCGGCAGGTACTTCGTGGGACCGGGTCGAGACAATCGTGCTGCAGGCCCTGAACGAGCATCCCGAGCTGGGCGCGCTCGACCGATTCGACGTGGTGAGCGGGAAGCAGACGTCGGACGTGCTACGCAGCGGGATGCTCGGCTGGGTGCACCGGGCCCGCCAAGTGGACGCGCCGACCGCACCACAGCGCGGGTAACCGTCGGCGTCGAGAGGCGCGCCAACTGATCGAATGGCAATGCCGGTGCGGCAGCGCCAGCTTCCCGGCGCGGCGCGCTCATTGCCATAGCAAAGAACGAAGACGATCTGCTTGATGTGGTAGGGTGCTGCAGAACGACGCTGGATGCTCTGCTCGGTGTGGTGGTAGCTGGTGCGGTGGGGGCCGAAGGAGTATCACCGTGGCGAGCAGCAAACGCGGACTCCCTCCAAGAGGGGACCCGCGTTTGTGCGTTCTGTGCTACTCACCGAGTGACCCATGCCGCGACAGATCAACGTCGCGTTCGCCGGCGAGCGGGTCGCACGCAGCCGTCCACGAGCGAAGCTCCCGCTGAGGGGTGGAGGGGAGGAGCCGCTTCCCATCTCCACGCCGGTCGTGATGAATCTCTAGCTACCCGCTCTGGCTACCCGTTCCAAGAACACTTTCCGTGCGCACACCAGCCGACGTGCGCGCCACTCGGCCACGGCTCACGGTGTCAACACCACCTTCGTGCAGCCGTCCTTCTTGTCGCGGAACGTCTTGTAGAGTTCGGGCGCGTCATCGAGTGGTGCCCGATGCGAGATGATGAACGAGGGGTCGATCTCTCCCGCCTCGATCTTGTCGAGCAGCGGCTGCGTGTAGCGCTGGACGTGCGTCTGCCCGGTCTTGATCGTGAGGCCCTTGTTCATCGCCGGACCGAACGGGAACTTGTCGATCATACCCACATAGACTCCGGGCACCGAGACCGTGCCGGCGGTGCGGCAGCACAGGATCGCTTCCCGGATCACGTGGGCGCGGTCGGTGCCGAGCTTGATCGTCTTCTTCGCCTTGTCGAGCACCGCGTCGATGGAGCCGTGGGAGTGCGCCTCGGTGCCCACGGCGTCGATGCAGCGGTCGGGCCCGCGTCCCCCCGTCATCTCGTCGAGTCGCTCCTTCACGTGCTCATCGTCGAAGTTGATCGTCTCAGCCTTGCCCGGGCCGGCGGAGAGTGCGAGCCGCTCCGGCACGCGGTCGATGGAGATGACGCGGCCGGCGCCGAGCATCCAGGCACTCTGAATCGCCATCTGGCCCACCGGCCCGGCACCCCAGATCGCCACCGTGTCCCCGGACTCGATGCCGGCGTTCTCGGCCGCCATGTACCCGGTCGGGAAGATGTCGGAGAGGAAGAGCACCTTCTCGTCGGGGAGTGAGGACTCGATCTTCTGCGGCCCGACGTCGGCGTACGGCACACGGAGATACTCGGCCTGGCCGCCGCTAAAGCCGCCGAGCAGGTGCGAGAAGCCGAAGGCACCGGCGACCTTGTGACCCATGACCTTGGCCGCCATCTCGCCGTTCGGGTTGGAGCGCTCGCACGCGGCGTAGAGCTGCTTCTGGCAGAAGAAGCACTCGCCGCAGGCGATGATGAACGGGATGACGACGCGATCCCCCTTCTGCAGCTTCTTCACCGCGCTCCCGACCTCCTCGACGATGCCCATCGGCTCGTGGCCGAGAATGTCACCGCTCTTCATCGTCGGCTGATAGCCGTCGAGCAGATGCAGGTCCGAGCCGCAGATGGCCGTGGCGGTGATCTTGACGATCACGTCCGTGGGATCGACCAGCTCGGGATCATCGACCTTGTCGACGCGAACGTCGTCCTTGCCGTGCCAGACGAGTGCTTTCATGACTCTCTCCTGGTAGCCGCGTGAGCGAGCAGTGAGCCTGCGTTGGGGCAGGCAGCGCTTCCGATGAAATGGGAAGAAGCGCCCGGCGCATGAAAGGTGCCCCGCGTTCGGTCGCAGCAGATGGTTGGACATCTCGCCGGCGGCGCCCGTGTCCGAGTTCACACATCGAGCACACGAGTACATACCGCGCGCCGCGCCGTGCGCGAGCGAGCGCGTCTACGCTCGGAGCGGCGGGCCGGCTTCGCGGAACGCGCGACGGAACTGCTTATCACGTGGATGCCGTTGCACGTTCTCTGCGCCCGCGAGTTGAAAGCGAGAAGCCAGAGTGCAGCACACGACACTGCAATCGCACCCACAGAGATGTCGCCACATCGCCGTCCTCTCGAAGGACATCGCGAAGCATGGCACGGGCGCCGCGGCGTGCTTGATCTGTCGAACGAGCTAGCTCAACGCCTCTCCAGGAATGTCTTGGTGGTCGGTCGGAGGAGAGGGCAGACGTGGAGCGGCGCCAGATTGCAAGTGACGCTGCAGCGCTTTCCGCAGGTCGCGTAGCTCGCCGTAGACTCGCAAGGCCAATGGCTCCTCCGGATCGTCGCGCGCGATGCAGAGCGACCATCCGCCGGCGTCGCGTCCAACCTCGACCGTATAGCCCTCGCGCTCAAAGGGCGCGAGCAGCCGTTCCAGTTGGGTCATCCAGGTGAACTCCCGCCGATGGCGAGGTGGTGGGCGTCGATGAGGAGGACGAGTGGTGCTCACAGCGACGCACAGGACCGCTGCTCCGGATGAGGTGAGTGACATGCTTTTCCGCCTGCATCACGGCGGCGTACCTTACGGCGTCGCACTGGAAAAATGCTACCCTGTCACCTGATCCCGCGCGGTCGGCTCCACGGGTAATCGCGCGCTCCATTCTCAGCCGTGAGCGTGATGGCGTCTCGATGCTGGGCGCTGTGGAATCGGTGCTTGGCCTCGCTGGCCGCGCGTTCGGAATGGGCCTTGCTCGCAGCGCCAGGCCCCAACCCATTCTCATGCCTCAGAAGAAGAACTCCGACACATCAGCCCGCTCAAGCAAGCCGGCACCCGCGAAGGCAGGACCGACGAACGCCAAGCCAGTTAAGGCCGCCACAGCCGCCACAGCCGCCACAGCCGCCACAGCCGCCACAGCCGCCACAGCCGCCACAGCCGCCACAGCCGCCACAGCCGCCACAGCCG
>JAYUTY010000088.1:0-6716 GCA_043754875.1 Gemmatimonadota bacterium | reverse complement strand
CGCTCGCCGAGCTGCGCACGCCCCGCGTCCGTGATCGTGTAGTAGCGGGCGCGGCGGCCCGTGGGCGACTGCCCCCACGCTGACGTCACCCACCCTTGCTGCTGCAGCCGCTCGAGTGCCGGGTAGAGCGACCCCTGCTCCACCGACAGCACGCCCTCGGAGAGCCGCTCGATGTGCTGGGCGATCCCGTAGCCGTGCATCGCCTGCACGGTGAGCGACTGGAGAATGAGCATGGCGAGCGTGCCCTTGAGCATCTCGTCACGGTCCTTCGCAGATGGGGCGTCCTTCGAAGCCACGGGCCTCCCTCGAATCGATACCTAGAATGTCTACTCGTTGTTTGTGTAGGCATCCTATGTGTCGAGTTCCTATCCGTCAAGATCGGCGCGGTTTGTCCGCCGCCGTCGCGCACAGCTTCCAGGAACGCGAGTTTCCGCCGATGCAGCACCGTCGCCGGTAGCGACTGAAGCTCCTGCGGATCGCTGGTGCGAGTGTGCGCCTTTCCCCTGCGCGCGGCGTAGCGGTGCTGGTCACTTGAGTAGTTGCAGACACGGACCTATAAACCTCACTGTGGCCGGCTACGAGCGGCTCGACCGAGGCGCCACACCGTGGTCTCTCGACCGCCGCCGCTCGGCAAATCTGTCCGAGTCGGACACTTTCTTCCGTGAGGAGCGCGATGGCTCGGGGAGGACTCGCAAGAATAGACAGTTGCGGCGGCTGCCATCGCTAGTTGTTGTCCTACAACGACTTGCAGCGCGATGAGAGCACGCCCCTCGCGTTTGCGGAGCGCTCCAGATCGCGAAATGTGTGATGGTCCGCGAGATGCCTTTGTAGAGGCCGCTCACCGTTCCCACTCGGCAGCTACCGCCCCCCTCCCGCGGATCGCCATGCAGACCCAGACTCGCTCACGCTCCTCCTCCAAGACTGCGCTCCCCACCGCCGTTACCCGTCCGCTCAACGACTGGCAGCGAGCCGCCGCGGGTGATCTGGACGCGCGGGACAAGCTGCTCGCCGAGCACCTGAATCTGGTCTATCACGTGGCGCGGCAGCTTTCGCGAGGCCTCGCCGCTCAGGCTGACTATGAGGAGCTCGTGAGCTCGGGGACCGTAGGACTGATGAACGCGGTCGAAGCATTCGACTTCGGTCGCGGGCTCGCCTTCAGTACCTTCGCCGTCCCTCGCATTCGCGGCGCCATCCTCGACGAGCTACGCCGGGAGGATCACGTCCCGCGTTCCATTCGGCGGAAGAACCGCGAGCTCTCGACCGGCCGCGAGTCGCTCATGCGCACGCTGGGCCGCTCGCCGGACGACACCGAGATGGCAGCGCACTTGAGCATCGACCTGGAGACGTTCTGGCGCTGGCGCGCCGACATCGAGGGCGCGGTGCACGTGCCGCTCGATCGCTCGATGGACGATCGCGACAGCACGAGTCCCACGCCGGCCGAGTTCCTCAGTGCGGAGGACGAAGGGATCGACGACCTGCTCTCCCGCGAGCAGGAGGTAGGTCTCCTGCGCGGGGCGCTGCTCAAGCTCAAGGAGCAGGAGCGCACGGTGCTGGCGCTCTACTATTTCGAGGAGCTCAAGATGCACGAGATCGCCGAGTTCATCGGCGTCACGGAGTCACGCGTCTCGCAGATCAGAACGTCCGCCCTCGCCCGGCTCCGCGCCACGCTCACGCCCGTGCACATCTCCTGAACATCTCCTGAGCCGCCGACCGCGCGGGCAGCGTCGCCGCGCCGTCGAAACTGGCGGCTCGACACGCCGTAGGGAGTGTCAACCTCACTCCTGGGCGGTTCGAGATGCGCGCCATGAAGCTGCTCCTGCTGGCCTGCCTGCTCTTCTTCGTCGGCATTCCGGCGATCTTCGTGCTCTTCGTGTTCGGAATGGCCGCGTTCGGCGTAGTCTTCGGACTCGGGATGGCGATCGTGGGGATGATGCTGGGCGTTCTCAAGATCGCCCTGATGGTGATCGTGCCGATCGCGATCGTCCTCTGGCTCTTTCGCCGAGTCACGGCGACCGAGCGAAGCTATTGAGCGTTCCGTTGGTACGAGCGTCGCGGATTCCCTAGCGGGAAAGTGCCGCGCGTCGGGCGGCGATCGTCGTCGCCGCCTTCGCAAGCACTGACGCATCACGAACGATCGAGATGCGAAAGAATCCCGCCCCGCCCTGGCCGAACGCCACGCCCGGCGTGACGACAATTCCGTCTTCGTCGATCAGCGTCTGGACCCACTCGGTGTCACCCACGCCGTCGGGGACCGGGAGCCAGAAGTACATGGACGCGCTCGGGATCGGCACATTCCATCCCGCGGCCGAGAATGCGGTTGCCATCGCGTCGCGGCGACGCTCGTACTCGCGCGCGGTCGAGGGTACCAGCTCGGTGCGATGATCGAGTGCATAGGCGGCCGCATGCTGCACCGCCGTCGGCGTGCCGTAGCCGACATTGGTGCGATACGCCGCGAGCGCATCGATTGCGCTCGCGTTGCCGACCACGAAGCCGATCCGCAGTCCCGCCATGCTGAACGTCTTGGAGCAGGAGTGGAACTCGATCGTGACTTCGCGATCCGGATCCGACTCGAGCGCGCTCGGCGCGGGAGTCCCTCCGAACGTCAGCTCGCTATACGCGAGGTCGCTCAGCAGGAGAACGTCGTGGCGCCGGGCGAACGCGACGGCACGGTCGTAAAACTCGCGCTCGACGCGCGCGCCCGTGGGGTTGTTCGGGTAGTTCACGATGAGCACGCGAGCCCGCCGGAGGTCGTCCGCCGAGATCGCATCGAGATCCATCACGAACCCGTTCTCGGCGCGCATCGACACCCAGCGCACCTCGGCGCCGGCCAGCCAGATGGCCCGCGCGTACACCGGATAGTAGATCTCGGGCACGAGCGCGAGATCTCCGGGCCCACAGAGCGCGGTCAGCAGCTGCGCGATTCCCTCCTTGGCACCGCTGAGTGCAAGCGCCTCGCGTGAGGGATCGACATGCACGCCGAAGCGCGACTCCATGAAGCTCGCGATCGCCTCGAAGTAGCGCGGCGTGCCTCGAAAGGGCGGATAGCCGTGCGTGGACGGATCGAGCGACGCCTGCGCGAGGGCGTGGATCACCGCGGGCGCGATCGGCAGGTCCGGGCTGCCGATGCCGAGATCGACCAGAGTCGCTCCCCGGGCCCGGGCCACTGCCTTCAGGCGATCGAGCTCGGCGAAGACGTACGGTGGAAGACGGCGAAGTGCGTCAGTCTGCGTCAGGGCCATCGCACTGCTCACTGATGTTCGGAGAAGATCCGGCGCACCTGGGCGGCGTCGCTGGTGCGGGTGAGCGCGAGAGTGAGCAGGACTCGGGCCTTCTGCGCATTGAGATCCCCCGCCCCGATCAGGCCGTCGTTCATCGTGATGGGAACCCGCCCCGAACCCGTGCGTGTGCTCACCACGACGACCACGCCCTTGCCGATCGCGCGGCGCGCGGCGGCTGTCTGCGACGCCGACAGGCCACCGCGGCCGACGCCCGCCACGACCACCCCGCGCGCACCTGCCGCAACGACAGCGTCGAACGCGACGCTGTCCACGCCGGCGTACGAGTAGACGATGTCCACGCGCGGCAGCTCGCGCACGGCAGAGAGGTCGAACGGCTCCGCGGGTCGCGCGGGCGTCGGGTCGCGATAGAAGATGCCATCGGGATCAACGGTCGCGGCCGGGCCGCGCTCCGGTGCCTGGAAGGTCTCGACTCGCGTGCTGTTGGTCTTGGTGACGTCCCGCGCGGCGAACAGACGATCGTCCATCAACACCAGCGTGCCGCGGCCGCGCGACGCAGGATCAACGGCGGCGCGCACCGCATTCGTGAGATTGGCCGGACCATCGGCGCCGGCCATGTTCGATGGACGCATCGAGCCGGTGACGATGACCGGACGACTGCCCCCAACGGTCAGATCGAGGAAGTAGGCGGTCTCCTCCATCGTGTCGGTGCCATGCGTGACGACGAGCCCGGCGAGCGACGGCTTCGCACGAAACAGCTCCGTCAGATGGCGCGAGAGCTCGAGCCAACGTGCCGGCCCGATGGAGATCGACGAGACGTTGAGAAACTGCTCCGTGCTCACGGTGGCGACGGAATCGAGGCCCGGGATCCGGACGAGCTGCTCGATGGGAACCCTCGTTGCATTGCCGCCCCAGTAGTCGCCGGCCGAGCCGATCGTGCCGCCGGTCCCGACGACGGTGACTTCGGGTCGCGCGGACTGCGCGCCGAGCGTGGAAGCCGACGCGAGCAGCATGATCGTGACGATAGCGAAGCGGATGTGCATGAGAGGCCAACCTAGCCAGGGTCGCCGGACCCGTCTACGGGCCACGCGCCAATCTGCTCCGCGTCGCCGCCCGCAGTGCGTGAGGTTGGGCGATCCCGAATTCAGTGCTTCAGCGCCCCCGTCCGTCGACCCTCCCCACTGGGCGCCACGACCGCTGGTGGTGGCGCACTGGCTGGATCGGCCGGAAGGAACATGTCGAGCGTGCGCGTCGCCTCCGCGATTGCCAACCCGTCGCGCCGCCGGGCGAGCGCGCTTGCGGTGTCGCCGCGCTGCACGAGCGCATCGGCGAGGACGAACGCCGTTCCGGCGTACACGGCCGGGATCCCGACCGAGGGCCGGTCCACCCAGTCGCCGCGGCGGACGATGGCACTCGGTGCGCCGAAGCTCGTCCAGAGCGCTGCCGTTCGCGCCACGTCGATGTGCCCGCCGCCGCCGACGGGAATCATGTCGATCGACGCGGTGACCGCCTGCGGCATGATCTTCCACGCCAGGCCCTGCATGACTGCGTACGGCTCGAGGCCGAGCGCCTGCATGTACGTGCCCGTGGTGCGCGCGATGTAGAGGGGGCGCGTGCCCAAGTTGTCCTTGAGCAGCTGAAGGACGATCAGGTCGCCGCGCGTCGGTACGCCATACTCCAGGCGACGCGGATCCACGACCGCGCGCAGCGTTCCCTGCTGGAACAGCTGCGGCACTCGCAGGTCGACGAACTGCGGGATCGCGTCGAGCTGTTCGAGAGTCAGGCTGAGAATCGGCCGCGGCGGTCGCGGCCACTGCACGCCACGATAGACCGCCGGCCCGGCCGCGGGATCGTACGTCACACGAGGACGGCGGACGAGCGAGTGCGGATACCAGTCCGTGTTGAGCAGCGACGTGACAGCGACGGTCACGTCGGGGCGCACGCCTTCCACCTCCTGCGCATACCAGAGCGGGAAGGTGTCGTTGTCACCGAGCGTGACGAGAATGCCGTAGGGCTCGACCGAGTTGAGCAGGTCATGCGCCCACTCGCGCGTGGCAGTCTCTCCGGCTCGAGACGCGTCGCGCCAGTTGGCCATCAGCGGCACGATGCCCAGCAGGAGGATCGGAGCGCTCGTCGCCCAGCGCGGCGCGTGCCGTGCGCGGCCCAGCGTCGCCATCGCGTGCCAGACGCCCATCAACCCGAGCGCCGACCAGACGCTCCACGCCGAGAAGCTCCAGAGGTAGAAGTAGTCGCGATCGCGCACCTCGCGTGCGACCCCCTGAAGTCCCGGATCCTGCGACGCGCCGTACTTGAAGTTCATGTAGTAGACGAGCGCGATCGTCACGGTGCCGATCAGCGGACCGAAGAACCAGAACGACGCGCGGTCATGGCGCCAGTGCACGACGCCTCCCCAGAGCCCCAATCCGAAGAACAGCACGGCGAGCGCGGTCTGCGTGAATGGCTGGGTGCCGCGTGCGTCGCGCAGCCACTGCCACTTGAAGTAGAGCCACCACATGCCGACCTGCGCCGTGAATGGCGCCTGCCGTTCGGCGAGGTCCGGCTTGCCGTACTGCACGCGGTTGACGTTGTCCATCAGCCGAGAGACGGTCGTGTGGGAGAAGGTGCAGGCGAATCCGATCTCCCCCGTGCATCCGGTCGGCTCACCTTCGTTCAGCACGGGATGATGCGCCGCGCGGATGGGCTCGAGCAGAAAGGGCGACACGCCGAGCGCGAGCGCGAGCGCGCCTGCGATGAGGAGCCTCCATCGCAGGATCGTCGCCGGGCGCCGGACGAGCACCGCTACCACGACGGCGGGACCGACGAGGAAGCCGGCGGGATGGTTGGCGTAGCCGAGACCGATGAGGTAGGCGATCAGCACCAGGATGCGGTCGGCCGACCGACCATCCGGCTCGTCGCACCAACGAACCGTCAGCCACGACACGATGGCGAAGAAGGCCAGCGACACGGTGTAGACCTTCTCGTTCACGACGCTCTGGTTCCAGACCGTGAACGCCGTCGCACCGAGCACGGCGCCGAGGCTCGCGCCCAGGAGACGCATCCAGCGCGCGGTGAACCAGTTGGAGAGGACGCGCTCCACCACCAGGAACCAGACGGCCGCGGAGAGCGCGCTGCTCAGCGCCGCGAGCAGGTTGACGCGCACGGCGACGCTGCCCAGCGGCACGAGCGCAGCGACGCGGCCCAGCAGCACGAACAGCGGATTGCCGGGCGGGTGTGGGATGCCGAGTGTGTAGGCAGCCGTGATGTACTCGCTCGCGTCCCACATCGCGGTCGTGGGCGCGAGGGTGAGGACGTAGAGCAGCAGGACGCATATCCCAGCCACGAGCGCAGCCCAATACGACGGCGCGTGCAACGGCTTGCTCTGAGATGCTTGCACCGGCGATGTGGCTGCGGTCATGGCTCGCCCACGATGGTGAGTGGAACGAGCACGAGATAGCCGACGACGAGCAGGATCGGCGCGAC
>JAYUTY010000087.1:0-6718 GCA_043754875.1 Gemmatimonadota bacterium | reverse complement strand
TGGTTGAACGAGCTCGCGGTGGACGCGTTCGCCAAGGATGCGAAGCTGGACAAATTGAAGGGCTACGTGGCCGATTCTGGTGAGGGGCGCTGGACCGTGCAGGAGGCCATCGACGAGGATGTGCCGGCGCCGGTGATCACGCTCTCGCTGCTGATGCGGCTCCGTTCGCGGCAGGACGATTCGTTCGGCGCCAAGGTGATCGCCGCGCTGCGCAACGAGTTCGGCGGCCACGCAGTGAAGGGCACGTGAGCGCGCCCACCACGGACGCGGCCCCGAGCAGCACTCCGGCCGCCGCGCCGCCTCGCCCCACGGTGTCGATGGTGGCGCAGGGAACGAGCACCTTCGGCACGGACGAGGCGCCCATCGCGCAGGCCGACCCATGCACGATGGTCATCTTTGGTGCCACGGGCGACCTGACCAAGCGCAAGCTCTTTCCCGCCCTCTACCAGCTGGCCGCGGAGCATCTGCTCGCGCCGAACTTCTCCGTGCTCGCCGTCGGGCGCGAGGAGTCCGACACGGACGACACGTTTCGCGACAAGATGCGTGCGGCGCTCAGCCAGTCGGATGAAGTGAAGCACGTCGACGACGGAGTATGGAAGCGGCTCGCGGCGCGCATCTTCTTCGTCGGCGGCGATGCGACGCAGGATGCGGCATACGTCACGATCAAGTCGCGACTCGCGGAGATCGAAACCAGCTGCAAGGAGGAGGAGCGTAATCGCTTCTTCTATCTCGCCGTTCCGCCGAGCGTGTTCGAGCCAATCGTTCGCCATCTCGCGAGCAGCGGTCTCGTGCCGCGCCACGAGAGCCGAAAGGAGCGGCCATGGGCCCGCGTCGTGGTGGAGAAGCCGTTCGGCCACAGCCTCGAGACGGCGAAGGCGCTCAATGCGCTCGTGCTGTCGCTGTTCGCCGAGCACCAGGTGTATCGCATCGATCACTACCTGGGCAAGGAGACCGTGCAGAACGTGCTCGTGCTCCGTTTCGCGAATTCGATCTTCGAGCCACTCTGGAACCGGCAGCACATCAAGCACGTGCAGATCACGGCGGCGGAGTCGGTGGGAGTCGAGGCGCGCGGCAAGTATTACGAGGAAGCCGGGATCATTCGGGACATGTTCCAGAACCACCTGCTGCAGCTCCTCGCCCTCACGGCCATGGAGCCGCCGCCGAGCATGACGGCCGACGCCGTGCGCGACGAGAAGGTCAAGGTACTCAAGTCGGTTCGCTGGTTCACCCCGGAATCGATCCCCACGAACGTCATCCGTGCGCAGTACGCCGCCGGTCAGGTGAAGGACCGCTACGTCGTCGGCTACACCGAGGAACCCGACGTCGCGCCGGACTCGCAGACGCCGACGTACGCCGCGGCGCGCTTCTACGTGGACAACTGGCGCTGGAACGGCGTCCCGTTCTATCTGCGCAGCGGCAAGCGGCTCGGAACGCGGGCGTCGGAGATTGCAGTTCAGTTTCACACGCCGCCGCACCTGATGTTCGGTGGCGCCGGTCTCAATCGCGAGCTGCAGCCCAACACGCTCGTCATGCGCGTGCAGCCGAATGAAGGGGTCTCGCTCAACTTCGAGGTCAAGGTGCCGGGCGCGGCGGTCGCAATGACGCAGCACGTGGAGGTCGCGCCCGTGGACATGGACTTCTGCTACGACGAGGCGTTCGGCGAGACATCCGCACCGGCGTACGAGACGCTCCTGCTCGACGTGATGATCGGCGAGCAGACGCTGTTCACGCGCAGCGACGAGGTCGAAGCGGCGTGGAAGATCATCGACCCACTGCTCGAGTTCTGGGAGGCGAACCCCGCCCGGCCGATGCCGACGTACGAAGCGGGAAGCTGGGGACCGAAGGAATCGGACGCACTGATCGCCGAAGACGGGGCGCGCTGGCGAACACCGAAGGGTTCGTAGCGCCGCTCACACCCCCACGAAATCGATGAACCCCTTGAGCGGATCGGTGCGCACGAGCTTCACGCGCACCCGTTCGCCCACGTCCATCCCCTCCTGCCCGCGCATCACGCGCCCCTCGGCGGGGGGCGAGAGTAGCCGCACGTAGGTGCCGTCCGCATTCACGCCGGTGACGATCGCCTCGAACGTGTCGCCGATGCGCTTGCTCAACAGGATCGCGGCCGAGGCCTTCCGCATGATTCGCTCGACCTTGTTCGACGCATTCTCACGCTGCGTGCACTGGAGCGCGATCGCCGCCAGCTCGTCGTCCGTGTACGGCGCGGCCGTGTCGGCGATCGCCGCCTTGAGCAGCCGCTGCGTGACGAGATCGGCGTAGCGGCGGTTCGGTGCCGTCGCGTGCGAGTAGTCGTTCGCGGCGAGGCCGAAGTGTCCCTGATCGTCGGTCGGACCGGGCTTGTCGAGCACGTACTCGCCCGGCCCCAGCAGCTTGACGATGCTCAGCGAGAGATCGGGGAAGCGCAGCGGGTCGGCCGCTCGCCGCGTGGCCAGGAAGGCGGAGAGCGCCTTCGGATCAGGCTCGGCCGGCAATGTGGTGCCGTTCTGCGCCGCGATATCCACGATGCGGCTCCACCGCTTGGGCTGCCGCACCACGCGCCGGATCGCCGAGCGTTGGTGCTGGGCGAGGAACTCGGCGACGGCGACGTTCGCGGCGATCATGAAGTCCTCGATCAGGTTCGCTGCGCGGTTCTTCCGCGTCACGCCGATCGACTCGACTTTGCCATCGTGTGCGACGGTAGTCGCCTCGACTGTCTCGAACTCCAGCGCGCCCGCCTGGATCCGCACCGTCTTGAGCGCCGCCGCCGCGCGATCCTGGAGCCAGAGCTGCGCCTCGAGTCCTGACGTCTGCTGCACCGCTGGCGGAAGCGGTCCGCGCCCCTCGAGCCACGCGCCGACGCTGTCGTAGGCGAGCTTGGCGTGGTTGGTCACGAGCGCGCGATAGACGTCGTGCGAGCGCACCGCGCCGCTCGCCTCCAGCACGACCTCGATCACCAGCACGGCTCGGTCCGCTGCCTCGTTGAGCGACGTTGCGTCCGTCGAGAGCTGCTCTGGCAGCATCGGAAAGACGGCGACGCCGGTGTAGACGGAGGTGGCGTTCGCCCGCGCGTGGAGATCGATCGGCGACCCGGCGGGCACCAGACCGTCTACATCGGCGATCCCGATGCTGAGGCGGATCGCCCCGTCGGCGAGCGACTCGGCGTACTCCACCTGATCGAGGTCGCGCGACTCCGCATTGTCGATCGAGCTCCAGAGCAGCGCCCGGAGATCGCGGACGCCGTCGGTGGCCGATGCTGGCGCGAGCGTGGCGAGTTGGGCGCGGCTCGCGTCGTCGAGCTCCAGCGTGAAGCCGTTCGCATGCAGCGCGGTGCGGGCGACGCTCGTCAGGTCGATCATGTCTCGGTGAAGAGATGAGAGGGTGTGCCGCGTCGGGGCTCGTTGTGTCAGCTGATCAAAGCAACTGCAATTTTACCGCGGAGGACGCAGAGGACGCAGAGGGAACCGCAGAGGAAGAGCCACAGATGGACGGGAGAGATTTCTTCCTGGACGGTGATCCAGTTTTTTTGATTTGCGGGGCTGACGATTCTCCGCCGGCACACGAGTCCCGGCGTGGCAACCCCCTCCAGCAGCAGTCCTCTGCGTTCTGTTCTCCGCGTCCCCTGCGTCCTCCGCGGTAAAATTGCAGTTGCGGTAAAAGCCGAGACGCCGCTTAGACAGCTGGCGCCTGCAGCAACCCGAGCTTGAGCGCCAGCTTCACGTAATCGGCGCGATGCGTCAACCCGAGCTTGTCGTTGATTCGCTGCTTGTACGTGTCCACCGTCTTCGGGCTGATCGTGAGCTGCTCGCCGATCTCCGGCGCCGTGTAGCCCTCGGCGATCAGCCGCATGACGGCGCGCTCGCGGTCGGTCAACTTCTCGAACCGTGCGCGGTCTGTCGCCTGTTCCTCGCGCCGCCGCACCCCCTGCGCGAGTACGCGCGCCGCGGCCGGCTGCACGAACATCTCGCCGCGCGCCACGGCGCGCACGGCCTCCACCAGCTCGCGGTCCGCCGCGCTCTTCATCAGGTAGCCTGAGGCGCCCGCCTCGAGCACCGCCTCCAGGTATGCCGCCTCGGCGTGCATCGTCAGCACAAGCACGCGCGGCGCGTCGCCTCCTCGAGTCGTCAGCTCACGCGTCGCCGTGATCCCGTCACCGTCCGCCATCGAGAGGTCCATCACGACGACGTCGGCCGGCGTACGCGCGAGCAGCGCCACCGCTTCGCGGCCGCCCGACGCCTCCCCGGCAACCTCGATGTCCGGCGCCGCGCCGAGCACGGCCTTGAGGCCCGTGCGCACGATCGCATGGTCGTCCACCAACACGACTCTGATCTTCATCTTTCTTCCGGTGCAGTTGTGCCTGAAGTGCTCACTAGTCGGCGCGCGAGCTCGCGAGCGGCACGCGCGCAACGATCTTCGTGCCGCGCCCGCGCGAGCTCGTCACCGCGAGCTGTCCGTTGACGAGCGCCATCCGCTCTCGCATGGAGAACAGTCCCATCCCCGGTCTTCGTTCCTCGGCGCTCCGCACGTCGAAGCCGCGCCCGTCATCCAGGATCTCCAGGATCACCTCGGAGTCCGTCTGCCGCAGCCGCACCTCCACCATGGACGCCGCGGCATGACGCGCGGCGTTCCGCAGCGCCTCCTGCGCGATACGATACAGCGCGGACCCCACCGCCGGGGACACGGGCGGTTCCAGCTCGGTCGCGAACACGCGAATGTCGTGCGACTCCTGCGCGCTCGCCTGACGAGACAGCCATTGGAGTGCGGCGGCGAGCCCCAGGTCGTCCAGCACTCGCGGATGCATCGTGTGGGAGAGCGACCGCACCTCCTCCAGCGCCTCGGCTGCCAGCTCGCGCAGCGTCGCGATGCGGGCGTCGAGCGCGGGCGACGTGCTCTCGTGGGCCGCCGCACCGAGCTGCAGCATGACCGCGGTGAGGATCTGCGCCGTCGAGTCGTGGAGCTCGCGCGCCACGCGCGCCCGCTCCTCGTCCTGCGCGCTGATCACCTGCGCGGCCAGCCGCCTCGTGCGCACGCGATCCTCCGTCAGCCGGTCGAGCAGGGCATTCAGCGTCGTGCCGACGCGCGCCATGTCGCGGTCCGCGAGCACACTCGTGGGGACGCGCGCCTCCATGTCGCCCGCGGACACGCGCGCCGCGGCGGCCTCGAGCGCATTCAGCGGGCGCAGTGCCACATACACGAGCGCGAGGTTCACGATCAGGCTGGCACCGAGCGCCATCCCCAGGATGGAGACGGCCGAAGCGGGGGTGTTCAGCCGGTGCTCCACCGAGACGCCGATCAGCGCCGCGAGGACGATGAGCAGATTCGCGCCCGCGAGCTTGCCGAGCAGAGGAGTGCGGAGCATGCCTTCCACGACATGCTGCACGGCCCCCGTCGGCGCGCCTCCCGCCGTAGTGCCGCCTACCACAGGCGCCGCGCTCATGAGTGCGCACCAACGTGCCCGTGAGCGCGCGCACCGGCATGCCCATCGATGAACGGACGCAGCAGCGCGTCGTCGCCGCTCGTGAGCAGTCGCGCCACGCCGCGGCCCAGCAGCGGGCCGACCACGTTCCCCGTGCCCGAGTAGCCGCCGATCGCCCACACGCCGCGACGCACCTCGGCGACGATCGGCAGCCCATCGGTCGTGTAGCTCACGGAGGCTGCCCAGCGGTGCGTGATGGGCGCCTGCACTCCGATCCGCTCGCGCAGCCGGCGCTCGAGCGCCTCCTGCACCACTACAGTCGGTGTCCCATCGCTCGTCCACTCGCGCTCCATGTCGAGATCGCGCGCGCCGCCGAGCACCAGCGCGCCGTCGGGGCGCTGCTGCCAGTAGTCGTAGCCCCAGTTGGCGTAGACGGGATAGGGCAGCTGCACCTCGGACGTCGGCCCCGTGGCGAGCATCTGCAGCCGTGCCGTGCGCACACGATCGCCGAGATCCGGAACGATCTGCTCCAGCCCGCCGTCGACTGCAATGACGATCGCGCGCGCGCGCGCCACGCCGGCAGCCGTGCGCACGACACCCGCCTCGATCGACAGCGCGGCCGAGCACTCGTGCAGCGTCGCGCCCTCGCGCACGGCGTGCTCGGCGAGCAGCCGGCAGCGCGCCAGCGGGTGGAAGGTGCCGTCGCCAGGAATGCGCAGCCCGCGCCCTTCGGGGCCATCGTAGTCGTCCACCGCGAAGCCATCGGCGCGGAGCGCGTCCCGATGGAGCGCGCAGTCCGCCAGCTCCTCGTCCGACTCGGCGATGCGCAGCGAGTCACATCGATGCACGAGCTCGGGTACCTCGGCGGTGATGCGCTCCATCTCCGCGACCGTCAGTCCGTACAGCTCCGCCGCGCGTGGGCGTCCGACATTGGCGACGAGATCGTGGTAGAAGTCGGCGAGCCCCGCGAGCAGGAAGCCGCCATTGCGCCCTGCCGCGCCTCCGCCCACCCGCCCTGCATCCACACCGACGACGCTCGCCCCCGCAGCGAGCAGCGCGCGCACGCAGGTCAGTCCGGAGCCGCCGAGGCCCACCACGCAGACATCCGCTTCGATTTCGCCGGAGAGCACCGCGTAGCGGGAAGAGGGACCGCTCTCCCACACCGGAACGCCGCGCACATCGACGATGTCGTTCACGTCGACGATGTCGCTCACGTCGACGCCGGTGGCGCGCTCGATGGCCCGCTCGGCGTCGGCGTCGCAGGGCACGCAGTTATTCGAAGTCCAGGGCGAGGTCGAGCGCAGGCGC
>JAYUTY010000086.1:0-2269 GCA_043754875.1 Gemmatimonadota bacterium | reverse complement strand
CGATGCCGGCGAGGAATCGCGAGCGGGCGAGCTCCGCCTCGGCGGCACGCCGCGCGGTGTCGAGGCCGATACGCAAGCGCGCGATCTCGAGGCGGGCGCGCAGGTTCTCGGGGGAGCTGGGCTTGGTGACGTAGTCGTCGGCGCCGGCGGCGAGGACGTTGACGAGGTCATCTCGCCCATCTCGTGCGGTGACGACGAGGACGAACGTCTCGCCGCCCACGGGATGCGCACGGATGCGGCGGCAGACCTCGAGCCCGTTCATGGCCGGCATGTTGACGTCGAGCACGACGAGCGGCGCCGGCGCGCGCTGGAACTGCTCCCATGCGGCGACACCGTCGTGCGCCATCGTCGCCTCGTGGCCGAGGTCGGCCAGGACAGCGGCGAGGAGGGTGCGGGCGATGACATCGTCGTCAGCGATCAGGACGCGCATTCGGGCAGCGGAGGCTAGTGGAGACGGCCGACGCGAACGAGCACGACGGGCGGTGCGGTCGGATCGGCGCGTCGCTCCCACGCCACCGCGATGCGATGGCCCTGGACGGCCGTGTAGGGGTGGTACGCCGCGCCGTTGTCGTCGGACAACGGGACGAGACGCTCCTCGAAAATGTGGCCCATCGAGTGTGAGAGCGCGAGACCGATGCGAGGTGTGCCGCTGCTCGGGTCCTCGAACCCGACCACGACCGCGTCACCATCGGCGGCTACGCTCGTGCGACCGAGCCGTTCTCCGTAGAGGATCGGCACAGGGGCGTGAAAAGTGACGCCCCTGTCCATGGAATGCGCGAAGAAGAGGCCGGGCCCCTCCGGGGCGAGAAGGCCGTACGTCACGTGGACGTAGCCGCTGGCGCTGTCGGCGGCGATCGCTGGAGGCTCACGGTGGCAGCCGGAGACCGAGCGGTCGAGCGTGTCGACCGCCGCTGGTGTGCTCCACGAGACGCCCTCATCGGTGGAGCGCGACGAACGGAGCGCCGCGCTGCTGTCGGGCCGCACGGTCCACCAGACGCCGAAGAGCGTGCCGCCAGCGCGGGCGAGGCGGAGCGAACCCGGACAGACCCCACCAGGGGGAAGGGCGACGCGGGCAGCGAGGAGCGCCATCGAGTCGACGGCCATCGAGCCGTCGGCGCGCAGCTGAACCGGTTGGGCGGCGGCGGGCATGCTGCGGCGCTCGGTCCAGTCGACGGGGGCCGGGGTGCACGCGGCGAGCGGAAGCATGGCGGCGACCATCATGCAGCCGATCACCTGCGCGGGACGGCGACCGTGGAGCTTGAGCATCATGCACGATACTCCGAGAGGCGGAGGTGGTGAAGCGGGGGAATCCGTACGGCGCGCCGAAGGGATTATCTTTCAGGGCGACGCCACGTCGCCGAATCCGAGCAGGATCCGATTCCCTCCAGCCCGTCTCTCTCATGGCCGCCACCGTGTCCACCGAGTCCACCGACCGCTCCGCACCGGCGCGAAGCGCGGCTGCTTCGCATCAGGCGCTGGAGGCGATCGCGCCGACCTCCGCACCGCTGGCCGGCTTCTCCGGCACGCGCCGAGTGCCGCCAGCGACGAACGAGCCGGTGAAGAGCTATGCGCCCGGCTCGCCCGAGAAGCTGGCGCTCAAGGCGCGGCTCGCGAGCATGGCGGCCGAGCGGATCGACATCCCGCTGATCATCGGCGGGCGGGAAGTGCGGACGGGCGATACGGCCGAGAGCGTGATGCCGCACGACCACGGGCACGTGCTGGCCGACTGGCATCGCGCGTCGCCGGAGCACGTGCACGAGGCGATCGCCGCGGCCAAGCGCGCGAGCACGGAGTGGGCGAACTGGGCGTGGGAGGATCGTGCCGCGGTGTTCCTGCGCGCGGCGGAGCTGCTGACGACCACGTGGCGGCAGACGATCAATGCCGCGACGATGCTCAACCAGAGCAAGACCGTGTATCAGGCGGAGATCGACGCGGCGTGCGAGCTGATCGACTTCTGGCGGTTCAATCCGATGTACGCGCAGGAGCTGCACGCGGAGCAGCCGCTGAGCAACAACATGATGTGGAACCAGCTGGACTACCGTCCGCTGGAGGGGTTCGTGTATGCGGTGACGCCGTTCAACTTCACGTCGATCGCGGGGAACCTGCCGACGGCGCCGGCGCTGATGGGCAACACGGTCGTGTGGAAGCCCGCGGCCTCGGCGATGCTGTCGGCGCACTACATCATGAAGCTGCTCGAGGCGGCAGGGCTGCCACCGGGAGTGATCAATCTGGTGCCGGGTGACGCGGCGGCGATCAGCAACATCGCGCT
>JAYUTY010000085.1:0-6790 GCA_043754875.1 Gemmatimonadota bacterium | reverse complement strand
CGATGAGCACGTTGCTTCGCTTCTCGTAGCGTGTTCGCAGGATCGCTGCGAGCGCGCGGTCGTACTCGATGGCGATCAGTCGGCCGGCGCGCTCGACGAGGATGTCGGTGAGCGCGCCGCGACCCGGTCCGATCTCCAGCACCGTCTCGCCAGGCTGCACGTGCAGTGCATCCGCGATGCGCGTGAGAATGCGGCGGTCGGTGAGAAAGTGCTGGCCGAGGCTCTTGCGCGTGGGTGGAAAGCCGGCGCGATCAGTGCGCGGCGGTCGTGCGTCATCAGCGGGCGCCACGCTAGCTCTTGAGGACGAGGAGCGTCAGGTCGTCGAGCCGAGGCACGTCGCCGCAGTACTCATCCAGAAGCGCGAAGACGCGGCCGGCGATCTGTGCCGGGGGCTCGTCGCGGTGCTTCACGACGACGTCGAGCACGGGCGCTTCGTCGAGTCGCACTCCATCACGGTTGCGCGCGTCGGTGATGCCGTCGGTGAAGAGGAGCAGCACGTCGCCACCGACGTCCCACGGACGGACTTCGGATGCGGGCGCTTCGTCGAGCATGCCGAGCGGCGGCCCGCCCGCGCGGAGCCGCTCCACGGAGCCGTCGCGGTGGACGACGAAGGCATGGGGGTGGCCCATGTTGCCGTAGCGGAGCACGCCGTTCTCGCGGTCGACCACGGCGTACATCGCGGAGACGAACATCTCCGTGGTCGTCAGCTCCTCCTTCACGCTCACGTACAGCCGGCGCAGCATCTCGGCCGGGTCATCCGTGCCCTGTGCGTGAATCGCGGACGCGCTCATCGTGAGCGCCATGATGAGCGCCGCCTGATAGCCGTGTCCGGAGACGTCCCCAATCATCACGCCGATGCGGCCCTGCGACAGCCGGTAGAGATTGTAGAAGTCGCCGCCGACGTCTTCGGCGGGAACGACGCGTGCCGCGACGGTGGCCTCGGGAGCAACGTGCTGCGCGTCCGGCAGGAGCTTCATCTGCAGGTCGTGCGCGAGCATCATCTCCTGCTGCATGCGCTGCTGGTCCAGCGACTGGCGCACGAGGCGCGCGTTCTGGATGGCGGCGCCGATCTGGCTCGCGATGGCCGTCACGAGCTTCTGATCACCTGCCGTGAACGCCTGCCCCGAGCGTCTATCGCTGAGGTTGACGACGCCGAGCGGCTCGCTGCCGTCCTGCGCCGTCCAGAGGATCGGGACGGTGAGCATCGCGCCGCGCCGGAAGGCGATCTCCGCCTCGCACGGCATCTCCCCCTCGTCCACGATGATGGAATGCAGGGAGCGGAAGACCTGCGCGCTGACGCTGCACTGATCGTCGAGCCGGATGGGGAGCGTGGGCAGCCCCTCGCCGCCGAGTCGGGCGATGACCTGCAGCGACTCGGTCGCGGCATCGTGCACGAGGATGGATGCGCGCCGGGCACCGACCGTCTCGCTCACCTCGCGCAGGATCGTCGCGGCGCCCTCCTCGAGGGAGACGGTTCGGCCGAGGATCTCGCTGATGGAATAGAGGAGGTTGATCTCCTCGTAGCGCTCGGCGAGCTCGTTCGCGGCGTGCTCCACCTCCAGCGTGTTCTGGAGGTACTGCGTGACGACGGGCTTGAGGAACTTGAGGTAGCGGTCGAGCTCCCGGCGGTCGATGGGACATGGGCCCAGAACGAGCCACGCGGCGCGAATGCCGCCGATCGGAACGATGAGCAGCCGACCGCGCTCGGTCGCTTCGTCCTTGACGCTGCCGACGCGCGGCAGCAACTCGAGCGGCGGTGGATCGCCGCGCTTGGTGCCGCCGATGAAGCGAAGCGGCGTGCCGTTCGCCCCATCACGCCGCCAGACGGCTGCGTCACAGCCGGTGGCGTCGTAGAAGGCCGCCAGCACGTCCGCCAGCTCGCTCATGCGCGCGCGAGCGTGAGGCGCACGACGTTGCCCATGGTGGGGCTTCCGTCGACGTCGAACCGCTCGACGCCATCCATCAGGGCACGCATCAGGAAGAGACCGCGGCCGTCCTCCCGCTCGAGATTCTCGACAGCGGTGGCGTCACGCGTCTTGTCGTCGAGATCGAAGCGGTCACCCTCATCGACGATGTCGACGACGAGACGTGAGCCGTCCACGAGGGCGCGCACGCGGACAAGCTTCCGCGGGTCCTCATGGTTGCCGCGCAGGATGGCGTTGGAGAGTGCTTCGGCGAGCGCCACCGGCACGTTGAGCCCGAGCTGGCGCGCATTGTACGCGAGCTCGGCGCACGAGTGGCGCACGATGTCCACGACACGCTCGATGTACGAGACGTCGCTGGGGATCTCGACTTCGAGCGTGACGCGCAGCCCGGAGCCGGAAGGTGAAGTCGCGGCCATTTCGGGACGTGTGGCGTGAGGCACGGGCGACCGCACCTGGAAGGCACTGCAGTGCGGCCAGTGCACCATGCACGGGCCGCACCGGCGAGACTACTGCGAGATCAGAAGCTCGACAGCGCGCGATCGCGCGTGTCGGAAATCTGGAACAACGTGTCGAGCTTCGTCAGCTCGAACAGCGTCTTCAGGTCGTCATTCAGGTTGGCGAGGCGAAGCTCCCCGCCCTGCTCCCGGATCTTCTTCGAGAGCGAGACCAGCACGCCCAGACCAGAGCTGTCGATGTAGCCCGTCTGCGCGAAGTCGATGAGGAACTTGCGCTCGCCGCGCTCGAGCTCGTCCAGCACCTTCTGCTTGAGCTCCTGGCGATTTCCCACGATGAGTTGTCCCTCTACATCAACCACGACGATTTCACCCTGCTTCTTGATCGAGAAACTCATGTGCCTGTCTCCTGGCGGATCGCATTCGGTAGTGTGGCGGCCTCGTCGTCCGCTTGCAGGGCGGTGATGGCTGCGACATTGAAGATGTCCTCGGCGCTTGCTCCGCGCGAGAGATCATTGCACGGACGCCGCATCCCCTGAAGGATCGGCCCGATCGCTCGAGCAGAAGCTAACCGTTGTACCAATTTGTACGCGATATTTCCTGCGTCGAGCGTTGGAAAGACCAGGACGTTTGCCAGTCCGGCGACGGTGCTTCCGGGCGCCTTTCTGACGGCCACAGCCTCGACGAGCGCAGCGTCACCTTGCAATTCTCCGTCCACTGCCAGCTCAGGTGCTTTTGCCCGGACTTCCGCCACCGCGGCCCGCACCAGCTCCACCGAACTCCCGGAACCGCTTCCTCGGGTGCTGAACGACAGAAAGGCGACGCGCGGCTCGTCTCCCACGATTCGCCGGCGGTCCGCCGCGGCCGAACGCGCGATGTCGGCCAGCTGGCCCGATGTGGGAAAGGGGATGACGGCGCAGTCCGTAAAGGTCAGCACCTCGCCCGCCTCGCCACGGAACGGCGGGACATCCATGTAGAATGCGCTCGAGACCGTGCGCGTGCCCGCCGCTGGACCGACCATCCAGAGCGCAGCCCGGATCACTTCGGCGGTGGTATGCACCGCGCCCGCCACGCAGCCGTCCGCTTCCCCCAGCCGCACGAGCGTGTCGGCGACGATGAGCGGCCGCTGCGCCTGTAGATCCGCGACGTCGGCCGTCATCCCCTTCCGGCCGCGTACCGCGAGCAGTTCGGTCACGACACGCTCCCGCAGCCCGGGCTGATCGACGTCGATCGTCTCGACGCCGGGGACTCGATCCCCAGCCGAGCCGACGAGCACGGGCACGACCACGCCGTGTGCCGCCAGCTGGCGAACGGCCTCCTGCGTGCGCGGATCCGACGCTTCCGGGAAGAGGATGCGACGCGGGCGAGCAGCCGCCCGAGCGTGCAGCGACTCGAGGAAGCTCAACGCGCGAGCGCCTTCGCGCGCAGCGCTTCGGCGACGATCGGGTGAACGAGGCCGCGGACGTCACCATCGAGGCGGGCAACTTCGCGGACGAGACTCGCGCTGATGTACGTGGTGTCCAGCGAGGGGACCATGAAGACGGTCTCCAGTCCGGGCGACAGGTGGCGGTTCATGAGCGCCATCTGGTATTCGTACTCGAAGTCACTCACGGCGCGGAGCCCGCGAATCAGGAGCGACGCTCCCATCTCCCGCGCGAAGTCCACGAGGAGGCCGCCGAACGACCTGACGTCGATCCGCGGCTCGTTGTCGAGCGCCGAGCGAATGAGAGCGACGCGCTCCTGGATGGAGAAGAGCGGCTGTTTCGTGGAGTTGTTGGCGACCGCAACGACGAGAGTGTCGACGAACTCGAGGCTGCGATGCATGAGGTCCTCATGCCCGCGCGTGATCGGATCGAAGCTTCCTGCGTAGATGGCGATTCTGGAGTTCGGCACGGGCGAAGCATCGGCGTCCGCACGCGAAAAGGCAACGCACACCGATCAGCCCGTCCGATAAAAGGTGATCGCCGTGCCGCCATATTTTCGGCGCTCGCCTCCCGCCGGCATCTTCTCGAACGCCCGGTGCTCGATGCCGAGGATATCGGCGAACGGGACGGCGATCCAGCGCTCGGCTACCTCGACCGACAGACCCTTGTCGTACGGCGGATCGGCGAAGGCGATGTCGTACGAGTGCGGCTCGAGCGCGCCGATGAAGGCGAGTGCGTCGGTCTTGTGGACGCGCACTTCCGGACCAGCGTGGATGCCGACGAGGTTCTGGCCGATGGCTTTCAGGCTGCGCGGCGCCGTCTCGACGAGATCCACGGTGGCCGCACCGCGCGACAATGCTTCGATGCCGAGCGCGCCCGAACCGGCGAAGAGGTCGAGCACGCGGGCATCGGGGAGCCAGGGGCTGACGATGCTCATCCACGCCTCGCGGACACGGTCGGCCGTCGGGCGGACGTCCAGCCCGTCGGGCGTGACGAGAATGCGCCCGCGCCACTGCCCAGCGACGATTCGCATCTACTGCTCGCTCACGCGGAAGTCGGCGAGCCGCGCCTGGAGACGCGAGACGCCCTGGTACTCGTCGCGCTCGAGCCGGTACGCGATGTCCAGCGTGGCACCGGGGGCGATCTCGCCAGCGCGCGCACCGAGCGTCCAGCCGATGGCCTCCAGCGGCTCGCCGGAGCTGGTGGCGATGCGGAGCTTGAGACCGCCCTTCCCGACGATGCGGGGGGGCGCCGCGAGCCGCACGCCGCGCGTGACGAGCACCGGCGACGGATTGCCCATGCCGCAGGGCTCCAGATGGCGAAGAAGCGCTTCGAACGCCGGTGTGATGTCGTCGAGCGCGATCTCCATGTCCACGCGCAGCTCCGGCACGAGGTCGTCGGCTGTCAGCTCAGCGCGCGCGCCGTCGTTGAAGCAGCGCGCGAAGGCGTCCACCTGGCTGCGCGCGATCGTCACGCCAGCCGCGCTCCGGTGACCGCCAAAGCGCCTCAGCAGATGCTTGCAGCGGCCGATGCCACCATGCAGGTCGAAGCGGGAGATCGAGCGTCCCGAACCCTTCCCTTCATCGCCGTCGAGACCGATGAGAATGGTGGGCCGGCCGAACTCCTCCACGATGCGCGAGGCCACGATGCCGATGACGCCGGGATGCCACCCCTCGGCGGCGAGGACGATGCCATACGTCTCGTCGAGGTCGAGCTGGAGCACGCGCTGACGTGCCTCCTCGAGCACGGCGCGGTCGATCTCCTGCCGGCGTGCGTTGAACTCTTCCAGCTCGCGCGCGATCGAGTTCGCCTCGTGCTCGTCCGTCGACATCAGGAGCTCGACGCCGCGCATCGCATGTCCCAGCCGGCCGACGGCGTTGAGCCGCGGCGCGAGAATGAAGCCGACGCGCCCCGCCGTGAGAGGCTTGCCGTCCAGCCCCGCGGCCCGGATCAGCGCACGAAGCCCGACGTTCTTGGTCTCGGCAAGCATCTTGAGACCGTAGCGCGCGAAGATGCGATTCTCGCCACGAAGCGGCGCGATGTCGGCGATCGTCGCGAGCGCGACGAGGTCCAGCATCCCGAAGACGTTGTGCTCGTTGCCGCCCATCGCACGCGTGACGGCGAGCGCGAGCTTGAACGCGACGCCCACCGCAGCGAGATCCTTGTCCTCGGATCCGCAGCCCGTCCGCTTCGGATTCAGCACCGCGAAGGCGTCCGGAAGATCGCCGCCCGGAAGATGGTGATCGCTGATGATGACGTCGATGCCAAGCGACTGCAGCGTCGCGACCGGTGTGACCGCACTCGTGCCGCAGTCGCAGGTGAGAACGACGGTCGCGCCAGCATCGCGTGCGGCGCGCACCCCGGCCTCCGTGAGGTCGTAGCCGTCGAGCAGCCGCCGAGGGATGAACGGGACGACGACTCCGCCGAGCATGCGCAGTGCGCGCGTCATCAACGTCGTCGACGACATGCCGTCCACGTCGTAGTCGCCGTGGACGAGGATGGTCTCGCCGCCACGGATCGCGCGCACCAGCCGCTCGACCGCGCGATCGAGATCGAGGAGCTGGCTGGGCGGGAAGAGCTGATCGAGCCGCGGGCGCAGGAACCGCTTGGCCGTGGCCGCCGGCGCGTGGCCACGGGCGGCGAGCAGCCGGCAGATTGGCTCTGGCAGCTGCAGCTCGGCGCACAGCGCGCGCACCGAGCCCGCGTCGGGCGGCTCGGGGAGAAGCCAGCGCGTGCGGGGGCGGGCAGCAGGTGCAGTGACGCTCATCAACGGAAGCTAGGCCTCCGCACTCACCGCTTCAACGGCTGGCGCGGGTCATTCCGCCGCGTAGAGGAGCACGCCGCACCCTTCGCACATCTCGATCGCACCGGTGGACGCCATCGCGGCGCGGCGCTGCGTGGGGATGGCCGTATCGCACGCGCTGCACGAGACGCCGCGGAGCGGAAAGATCGTCTCGCTGCGCCGACGCACGCGCACCCGATCGTAGAT
>JAYUTY010000084.1:0-6822 GCA_043754875.1 Gemmatimonadota bacterium | reverse complement strand
GCGCCTGCAAGTGACCGATACGGGGCGCGGCATCCCCGCCGATCGGCTGGAGCGCATCTTCGAGCCATTCGTGCAGGTGGACCGCCACCGCACGCGCGAGAGCCAGCAGGGGGTCGGGCTCGGTCTGGCGATCAGCCGCGACCTCGCGCGTGCGATGTCCGGCGACCTCTCGGCCGAGAGTGAGGAAGGGGTCGGCAGCACGTTCGCGCTCACGCTGCCGAGCGGGCGGGCGCCAATCGAGTGAAGGTGATCGAGACTCGCACCGCCTGCCATCTCTCAGGCACACCGTCGCCATGCTCATAGCATTCCCGGTTCGAGACCAGGGTCCATTGCCGATCTCCGACGACGCTCGTGGCTATCTGAACCGGCAGTTCGAGACAGCGTGGAAGCTGGCCAGCTTCCACCTCGACGGCCTCACCACCGAGGAGTGCTTGTGGCGTCCAGCTCGCGCGGGAGTGCACGTGAAGCAGGGCGCTGATGGACACTGGCGCGCCGACTGGCCGGAGCACGAGGGGTACACCGCCGGTCCGCCGAGCATTGCCTGGCTGACGTGGCATCTCGGCTTCTGGATGTCGATGGTGCTCGACCACTCCGTCCGCGACGGAACCCTCATACGTGAGCAGGTGCTGTGGCCGGGCAACGCTGACGAGGTCCGCACGTGGATCGGCCAGCTGCACCTCGAGTGGCAAGCGGTCCTCGATCAAGTCACCGCCGAAGACATGCGGTCGACCGAGCAGACACGCCCGCCGTTCCAGAATCGTCCGTTCGGCGACGTCATCGCATGGGTCAATATCGAACTCGCGAAGAACGCCGCCGAGATCGGCTACGCACGTTTCTGCCATGCCGTCAGCGCTCGTTGAGATGGCCTCTTCCGTGCGCCACGCCGAATTTCATCGTCCCGTCCTCCAGCGCGCCGTAGCGTAGCGTGACGAGGTCGCGCACGTAGTTCTGGTTGAGCCGCCACGGCTTGCGGCTGCCCTGCCGCGGCAGGACATCGAGCGCGCGCTGCACGTAGCCGGACGTGAAGTCGAGCACGGGCTCCTCGCTGACGCTCGGATCGCGGCGCGGCGTGCAGACGGTGTAGCCGTGCCGCTCCATGTGGTTCAGCAGCCGACAGACGTACTCGTCGGTGAGCTCGCACTTGAGCGTCCACGACGCGTTCGTGTACCCGAACGCCGACGCCAGATTCGGCACGTCGCTGTACATCATCCCCTTGTAGGCCATGGTCGAGGACAGCGGCACGGGCCGTCCGTCCACCACGAGCTCGACGCCGCTCAGCAGGCGGAGGCTGAGCCCTGTCGCGGTGACGATCAGATCGGCGTCGAGATGCGCGCCAGAGCGGAGCTGCACCCCAGTCTCGGTGAACGACTCGATGTGGTCAGTCACGACCGAGGCCTTTCCGCTCCGGATCGCCTTGAACAGATCCGCGTCGGGCACGAGGCACAGCCGCTCGTCCCACGGGTTGTAGCGCGGCGAGAAGTGGGTCGCGACGTCGAAGTCGGCGCCGAGCTGCCGCTGCACGCCGCCGAGGATCATCTTCCGCATCAGCGCGGGCCGGCGCCGCGCGAGCGTGTAGAAGAACATGCCGAGCAGCACGTTCTTCCAGCGTGCGAGCGCGTACGCGGCGGGCTCGGGCAGGCGGCGGCGCATCGAGTCGGCGACGCGGTCCCGCGTCGGACGTGTGACGACGTACGTCGGCGAGCGCTGCAGCATCGTCACGTGCTCGGCCCGTTCGGCCATCGCCGGCACGAGCGTCACCGCAGTCGCACCGCTGCCGATCACGACGACGCGCTTGCCCGTGTAGTCGATGTCAGGCGTCCACTGCTGCGGATGCACGATGCGGCCGCCAAACCGCTCCATGCCCGGCCACTCCGGGGTGTAGCCGTGCGTGTAGTCGTAGTAGCCGGTGCAGGCGAAGAGAAAGCTGCACGTGAAGCGCGCCGGTGTGTGTGCCTCGCCAGACTCGGTCTCCACCGTCCAGCGTGCGTCGGCGGACGACCACGATGCGCGCGTCATCCGATGGCCGAACCGGATCTCGCGATCGATGCCGAACTCGGCCGCGGTCTCCTTCACATACGCGAGGATTGACGGCCCGTCGGCGATCGCCTTGGGATCGCGCCACGGGCGGAAGCCGTAGCCGAGCGTGAACATGTCCGAATCCGAGCGAATGCCCGGGTAGCGGAAGAAGTCCCACGTGCCGCCGATCGCGTCGCGCGCCTCGAGGATCGCCCAGCTCCGCGTTGGGCAGCGCGTCCGCAGGTAATAGCCGGCGCTGATCCCCGAGAGGCCAGCGCCGATCACGAGCACGTCGAAGTGTTCGGAGTGTTCAGGCGTCACGTGGCGACTGGCGGGTATGGCCGCCGCCGCGCAAGATTCATCGTGTCACTCGACGCTTCCCCAACGCCCTGCCGACCATGCGTGCACATCGTCTTGTCTCGCTCCTCGTTCTGTTCGCGATCCTCCACACACGTGACGCAGCCGCACAGGGCGGAGCGGGTACCGCGGGCGCTGCCGCTACACCGGGCGGAGTCACCGCGCCGATGCGCGATGCCGTGCGCCTCGACCTCGAGGGGAAGATGGGGGACGCGCGCGAGATCATCCAGCACGTGATCGACTCGTCCACCGTTCCCACGGCGAAGGCGGCAGCACAGCGGGCCATGGCGATGTCGTTCGCTTTCGACGGCGACTGCGCGAACACTCTCAGGTACGAGCAGCTCGTGATCGACTACTGGCGGACGCGTGAGAGCGCCGAGCCGCAGAACGCCTTCTACCAGGAGGGCGAGATGGCCAACGAGGGCGCGCGCGTCTGCATCGACGCGGCGACTGGCGCACGCGAGCTCGACCTGGCGGAGAAGTGGTATCGCGAGGGCTATGCGCTGGGCATGAAGGAGCCGGCGCCGAGGACGCACGCGACGAGCCTGTGGGACTTCCGGCTCGCGCATGCGCTGGCGCGTCTGGCGGCGCGGCGTGGCAACGCGTCTGAGGCACAGCAGCAGATCGCCGCCGCTCGCCGTGCTCTCGATAGCGATTCAGCGATGGCGGCCCAGCAGGAGCGCTTCTTTCCGTATCTCGTCGGCTATGTGGCGCTCTACTCGAACGACCTGCCGACCGCCGGCCGAGAATTCGAGCGTGCGCTGGCGATGCGCGGCAACGAGCGCGATCCGTTCGTCACCGCACTGCTCGCGATGACGAGCGAGAAGCAGGGCCGTGCCGACGAGGCGAATGCGTTGTACCGCAAGGCGTACGAGCTCGCGACGGGGCACAATCCGCCCTCGGCCTATGTGCGGCGCGTCGTGCGCGCGAAGCTCGGACCAGCGCGGGAAGCGAGCCGCTGACCGCCGTCCTTCGAAGGGTGGAGTGAGCGATCTTCATGTATGTATGCTCCTGATTCAGGCGCAGGACGGTTCCGCGCACGTCGTGCCCCGAGCGCTGGGGCGGCACGATTAGATTGACGCGGGGTTTCACCTGCTGCCCCTCGTCCTCCGGTTTCGCTCCTACCATCTCGACGTGCGACGTTTTCTCGCTCTGCTGACGACGCTCTCGATGCTCCACCTGCTGCTGGTGGGGCGGGACGACGCGTGCACGTCGCATCACGAGCCTACTGCCGCGACCGCCGCGCTGACCTCGGCGATGTCGGTTGCGATGTCCGCCGACATGCCGACCCGAGGCGCAGCGAGTCCATCGCATCACGAGAACGACAGCAGCGCGCCCACCGACTGCACAGCGACGAACGGCACTCGCTGTTGCGATGCGGTGGGAAGCTGCACCATGTCAGTCGCAACGGCCTCGAGCGTGTGTCTGTGTTATGGCGTGCTGTCCGCCTCTGGTGCCTTCTCGCTCACCCAGAGCGACATCGACTCCGTGTGGACCTCGCCGGAGCCGCCCCCTCCGAAAGCCTAGCTCCGAACTCCCGACAACTCGGTGTTCGTGGTCTCGCCTGGCGCTCGCTGCATCCGGCGTGATCAACCCACGCGCCACATGCGCGCGGGTTGCAGCCCTCTCCTTTCGTGAGTGAAATGGCATCAATGAAGACATTGCATCGTTACATCAACGGCCGCCGGCGCATGCTGCGGGCGGCGCTCGCGCTGAGCGTCAGCGCATCGGTGGGTGCGGCGGCGCAGCAGGATACCGCTCAGCACGGAATGGCCGGAATGCCAGGGATGGGCAAGATGCAGATGCCTGCGCCGAGCGCGCGGCAGACGAAGCCACCCGCGCCTCGCGCCTCGGCGAAGCGCCGTGCCACGAGCGCAACGAAGCGTTCCGCCACGAGATTGAGCGCGAGACGTGCAGCACCGAGCAACGATGCTCGGAACGGAGCACCTTCGTCCGCATCGTCGCCGGTACACGGGCTCCAGCCGCCGGAGTCCACGCGCGACATGTCGATGCCCGGAATGACCCACGCCAGCGACACGGCGGCAGTCCGCTCGCGACCCGACACAAATCCCTCCACGCAGCGTACCGGTCACGACAGCTCGTCGATGCCTGGAATGACCGGGATGCCCGGAACGATGCACATGCCGGCAGCATCCTCGTCATCGCAGTCAGCTCCTGCGGCGGCGCAACGCGACACGATCAGCATGGGCAGCATGGGCAGCATGGGCATGCGAACTCCCGACCCGCTCGGCGTCTCGATGGATCGCATGGGATCCGGCACCACCTGGGTACCCGATGCCGCACCGATTCCCTCGGTGTACTTCAGTGCGCCCGGCAACTGGGACGTGACTGGTCATGGCTTCGCGTTCGCGCAGTACGACCACCAGACCGGCGAGCGCGGCGGGAGCCAACTTGGCTCGCTCAACTGGATGATGCTGATGGCGAGCCATGCGCTCGCCGGTGGGCGCGTGCAGGCGCGCACGATGCTCAGCATCGACGCGTTGACTGTGACGCCACGCGGCTATCCGCTGCTGCTCCAATCGGGCGAGGCATACGATGGGGAGCCGCTGCACGATCGCCAGCATCCGCACGACCTGTTCATGGAGCTCAGCGCGCTGTACGAGAAGCCGGTCTCCCGCACGCTCGGCATCATGCTGTACGCCGCGCCCTCCGGCGAGCCCGCGCTCGGACCCGTCGCCTTCATGCACCGTCCATCGGCGATGGACAATCCGACCGCGCCGATCACGCACCACTGGTCGGACGCGACGCACATCTCCTTCGGCGTGCTGAGCGCCGGACTGTTCACGCACACGCTCAAGCTCGAGGGCTCGATCTTCAACGGGCGCGAGCCGGACCAGCACCGCTTCAACATCGATCCGATCAGGCTCGATTCGTATTCCGGTCGTGTCACGTACGATCCCACCCCTGAGTGGAGCGTCACGGCGGGCTACGGCTACCTCGCGAGCCCGGAGGCGCAGTCGCCGGACGAGTCCATGCATCGCGTCACCGCATCGGTGCTGCACGGCACGACCCTTGGTCAGGAGGGGCAGTGGTCGTCGGCGGTGATCTATGGGGCCAATCGGCACTCGACGCACTCTGGACTCTCCCACAGCCTGCTCGTGGAGTCGGAGGCGGTGCTGGACGCCCACAACACGATGTTCGGCCGCGCCGAGCTGGTGCAGAAATCCGTCGAGGAGCTGTCGCTCGAGACGTCGCTGCCCACCGTCGCGCGCGATCGAGCGTTCAATGTTGGTGCCGTCAGCGTGGGCTACATCCGCGACGTGGCCCGGTTTGGAGCGGGGACGCTGGGACTCGGCGCGATGGGGACGCTCGACGTCGTGCCGCAGGCACTCAGTGCTGCCTACGGCTCGCGCACGCCGCTCGGCGCGCTCCTCTTCGTGCGCGTCCGGCCATTCCGCACGGGAATGGCGATGCGCAGCGGCACGCCGGACAGAATGCACGACATGCCGGGGATGTCACACACGCCGCGGTAGAGCTGCATCAGTACCGCTGCATCACCAGCGCTGCATCACGAGCGCTGCATCGCATGCACTGAACGCGAGTGACGAGCGCCGGCGTCATCATCCGGCATGTCGGGCCATGACGCGGACCTCATCGGCGGCGGCGGCCTCTCCGGGCTCGTCGCCGCCGCCGAAGCGGCCGACGCAGGACGGTCGGTGCTGCTGCTCGACCAGGAAGGCGAGCAGAATCTGACGGCCAGGCTTTCCGGTCGGTCAGTTCTATTGGCGCTTCCCTCCACGTGCACTCACCTCTCGTCACCCAGCTGACGGCGGCCCTCGGCCCCGGATACACCATCGAGCGCGAGCTCGGGGGAGGCGGCATGTCGCGCGTCTTCGTCGCGCTGGACGGAGTGCTGCAGCGACGCATCGCGGTGAAGGTGTTGCCCGACTATCTCGCGGCGTCCGTCTCGGTGGAGCGCTTCCGCCGCGAGATCCTCCTCTCGGCATCGCTCCAGCATCCGCACATCGTCGGCGTGCTGGGCGCGGGAGAGGTGGATGGGCTTGCGTACGTCACGATGCCGTTCATCGAGGGCGAGTCGCTCGGCACGCGACTGGAGCGCACGGGGCGCCTGACGGTTTCCGAGACCGTCTCGGTGCTGATCGGCGTATGTCGCGCGCTGGCCTACGCGCATGAGCGCGGCGTCGTTCATCGGGACATCAAGCCACACAATATCCTGCTCGCCGGCGGCGCGGCGACGGTGACGGATTCCGGCGTCGCCAAGGTCCAGTACACGCTGCCGGGAGGCAGCGAGCTCGCGCTCCATGCCGTGCATTCGGGCGATGCGCTGGCGTATCTGGGTGTTGGCGACGAGCGACTCGCGACGCACTACGGAGCCGACTACGTGTGGCTCACTCTGACGCGGTCGTTCGGGAACCGTCTGCGCAGCGAGACGGTCGTGTCGCTGGGCGCGCTCGACTGGCGACGTGC
>JAYUTY010000083.1:0-6835 GCA_043754875.1 Gemmatimonadota bacterium | reverse complement strand
CAGCGCACCGATCGACCGTGCGCTGGGTGACGGCGCCGATCGGCCGTACACCGGTGGCCTGGCATTCCGACTCGGCGCGCGTGCGCGACACGCCGCTGATCGACTTCATCCTCGAGGTCGAGCGCCGCGCCGCCGGCAGCGACCTGGCTTCCACCGCCGCCTTCTCGCTCGATGCGGCGCTCGACTCGGGCGCGATCACGGCGGCGCGGCTCCAGGCGCTCTATCCCTACGACAACACGCTGCGCGCGATCCGGATCTCGGGACAGCAGCTGCGCGACTATCTCGAGCAGAGCGCGCGCTACTTCCGCACAGGCGCTGACGGCGCACCCAGCATCGATCCCACGATTCCCGGCTTCAACTTCGACATCGTCAGCGGCGCCGACTACACGCTCGACGTCTCGCGTCCGATTGGCCAGCGCGTGACGCGCCTCGAGGTGCGCGGTCGCCCCGTCGCGGCTGGCGACAGCTTCACCATGGCCCTGAACAACTACCGGCAGACAGGCGGTGGTGGCTACGCCATGCTGAGCGGTGCGCCGGTGGTCTACGACAAGCAGCAGGAGATCCGCCAGCTGCTGGTCGACGAAGTGCGCCGCAAGGGTACCATCACGCCGGCCGACTACTTCACGCAGAACTGGCGTCTCGAGCCCTCCAGCGCGGTAGCCCCGCTGTATCAGCTGCTGCGCCGCGACAACCGTGAGGACGCGCACGCCGTGGGCACGCCGGCGGCCGTGCCAGCGACACCGCGCGCCTCGGCGGTACCCGTTGCCAGCCCGTCCGTCGTGCGCCCGGGCCGACCCGCCACCCGCCTCCGCATCATCGGCACGAACGACTTCCACGGCGCGCTCGAGCCGCGCCCCGACGCCGCTGGGCATCGTCGCGGCGGTGCCGCCTATCTCGCCGCCGCCCTCCAACGCGCACGCGCCGGCTGCATACCACCCGCCTGCGAGACGATCCTGCTCGACGGCGGCGACGAGTTCCAGGGCACTCCCGCGTCCAACCTCGCCTTCGGTCGGCCGGTCGTGGAGATCTTCAACCAGCTCGGCTACGCCGCCGGCGCGGTGGGCAACCACGAGTTCGACTGGGGCCAGGACTCGCTCCGCGCGCGGATGCGCGAGGCGCACTACGCCCTCCTCGCCGCGAACGTCCGCTACGCCGACGGCCGCGACGTGCCGTGGATCCGCGACGACACGCTCATCACCCGGGGCGCGCTCAAGATCGGTGTGATCGGCGTGGCGACCGTCCTCACCCCCACGACCACCAAGGCGATCAACGTCTCCGATCTCCGCTTCATCGACCCGGCACCGGTCGTGGACAGTCTCGCGCGACGCCTGCGTGCGCGGGGCGCAAACTACGTCCTGGTCGTCGCGCACGCCGGCGCCTTCTGCGATCGCGACGGCGCGACGAACTGCAACGGAGAGATCGTCGACTTCGCCCAGAAGCTGCACGAGCCGATCGACGCGATCGTCAGCGGCCACACGCACTCGCTCGTCGACGCTACCATCAACGGCATCGCGATCGTCCAGGCGCGCTCCAGTGGGACGGCGTTCGAGGTCGTGGACCTCGCGCCGGCATCCACGACTCATCACGTCACCGACGTGCTCTCCGATTCCATTCCGGCCGATGCCGCTGTCGCCGCGATCGTCCGTGACGCCGTCGCCCGAGTCGCACCGCTCGTGGACCGCCCTGTCGCCACCATCGCCACCAACCTGACTCGCGAGGGAGTGCAGTACCCCCTCGGCAATCTCATCGCGGACGCGATGCGCGTGGAGGGCAAGGCTGACGTCGCTGTCACGAACAATGGTGGTGTGCGGGCCAACCTGCGCAGCGGGCCGACGAGCTACGGCACGCTTTTCGAGGTTCAGCCGTTCGCCAATCAGCTCTACCGACTGAGCGTCACGGGCTCCGCGCTCCGCCAGTATCTCGAGAAGCTGGTGGCCAAGAGGCTGAACGTGCACGTCAGCGGCGTCGTCGTCACCTACGACAGCACGGCCTCGGCCGGCGCCCGCATCACCAGCGTCCGCATGCGAGACGGCGCGGCGCTGCGCGAGGATGCTCGCTATACGCTCGTCCTCAACGACTTTCTCGCCACCGGCGGCGACGGCCTCGGGCTCAGCGGCGCGGCGCTCACGACGGAAGTGCTTCCAATCGCGGATCTCGATGCCCTGGTCGCGTATCTGCGTTCCCGACCGCAGCCGGTGCAGGGCCCGACGGATGCGCGGTTGATCCCCACCGGACCAGCACGATGAGCAATACCATGACTACCGCTACCAACACCGTACGCGTCTTCGTCAACGGCCGCGGCCTCGACGCCCCCTCGGGTGGCAACGTCCTCGATGCGATCGCCATGCACTCTGCAGCCGACGCCAGCGCCGTCGCCGCGGGTGCGCTGATCGTCACCGATAGTCGCGGCCTTCCTGTTCCCGCCGACGGCGTGCTGTTCAACGGCGCGCTCTTCCGGCTCGTCCCCAACCGGGAGCGCGATCTCGCGGATCCCGCCACGCAGTTCGATAGCTGATCGTGCCACTCGACAGAGAACTTCTGCGACGCCTGCCCAAGGCGGAGCTGCACTGCCACCTCGACGGCTCGCTGCGACCGCAGACGATGCTGGACCTGGCCACCGAATACGACCGCACGATGCCGGCGACCGACGAGGCGTCGCTGCGCGAGTACATGACGGTGGATGACGCGCGCAATCTCGAGGACTACCTCGAGCGCTTCGCCATCACGCTCTCGGTCATGCAGACCGAGCCGGCGCTCGAGCGCATCGCCTACGAGCTGGCTGAAGACGCGGTGCGCGACGGCGTACGGTACATCGAGGTGCGCTATGCCCCGGTGCTCAACGTGCGCGAGGGACTCTCCCTCGAGCAGGCCGTGGAGGCGCCCCTGCGTGGCCTCGCGCGCGCCGAGGCGGACCACGGCATCGTCGGTCGTGTGATCGTCTGCGCCATCCGCAACATGGCGCCGAGCGTGTCGCAGGAGCTCGCGGAGCTGGCGGTCGCATATCGGCAGCAGGGAGTCGTCGGCTTCGACCTCGCGGGCGGAGAGGCAGGCAATCCCGCCAAGGCGCACGTCCGCGCCTTCGAATACGCACGCTCCCACGATCTGGCGTGCACGTGCCACGCGGGCGAAGGAGACGGCGCCGAGTCGGTGCGCGAAGCCGTGCATGTCTGCGGGGTCCACCGCGTGGGACACGCGACGCGTCTCATCGAGGACACCTCGCTCACGGACTATTGCAACGATCGCCGGATCACGCTCGAGATCTGCCTCACGAGCAATGTTCAGACGCACGCCGCCGAGTCGTACGCCGCGCATCCATTCCGCGAGTATTACGACCGCGGCCTCAACGTGGTGCTCAATACAGACAACCGGCTGATGAGCGGCGTCACCCTCACGGACGAGTACGTTCACGCGTCGGAGTCGCTCGACTTCACCTTCGACGAGCTCGCGCGCGTGGCGCTTAACGGCTTCGAGAGCTCCTTCCTGCCGTACGAACAGCGTCAGCGGCTCATTGCGACTGCACAGGCCGACATCGCCGCGCTGCGCAAGGTCGCGACGTGAGCGAGCCTGCACACTATGGCGCCGAGGAGGCGCAACAGGCAGCGGAAGCGATTCGGCAACACATCGGCGATGCCACTCCCGTCGCCGGCATCGTCCTCGGCTCCGGACTCGGAGGCCTCGCATCGCGCATCGCCAGCCCAGTCGAGATTCCGTTCGCCGAAGTGCCTGGCTTTCCCACGGCGACCGTGGTGGGTCATGCGGGCAAGCTGATCGGTGGCACGCTCGCCGGCCGCCCGGTCGTCGCACTCGCTGGTCGTTTCCACATGTACGAGGGACACGCCGCGGCACTCGCAGGCTTCCCGGTGCGCGTGCTCCACGCGCTCGGTGCGCGCGTGCTGTTCGTCTCCAACGCGGCGGGTGGCATTCGCCGGACTTTCAGGGCCGGTGATCTCATGCTCATCCGTGATCACCTCAACCTGATGTTCCAGAACCCGCTCATCGGGGCGCTCCAGAAGGGTGACGACCGCTTTCCCGACATGAGCGCGCCATACGACGACGATCTTGCCGCGCGGCTTCGCGCACACGCGAGTGCCCTCGGCATCCAGCTGCAGGAAGGGGTCTACGGCGGGCTGCTCGGCCCGACGTACGAGACGCCAGCCGAGGTGCGCATGCTCGCGACGCTCGGCGCCGATGCAGTCGGCATGTCCACCGTCCCGGAGACGATCGTCGCCCGCGCGCTCGGCATGCGTGTCGCCGGCATCAGCTGCGTCACCAACCTCGCGTCCGGCATCTCGCCGCACGCACTCTCACACGCCGAAGTACTGGAGACGACGACGCTCGTCGCCGCTCGCTTCGAGTCGCTCGTCGAGCGGTTCGTCGGTGGTCTGGACGGCTGAGCAGCGCCTACGCGAAGTGGTTGAGCGGCCCACGGCCTGAACCAAGTCCGGGTGCAGTCGAGAGCGCGCGGCGCACGAACGCGCGGCCACTCGCCACCGCATCGCTCAGCGATGCGCCGAGCGCCAGTGAGGCCACGATCGCCGAGGACAGTGTGCACCCTGTCCCGTGACCAGCGCGCGTCTCGATGCGCTGCTGCGCGAAACGGTCGAGCTTGACACCGTCGTAGAGCACGTCCACGATCTTCGGGCCTGCGAGGTGCCCGCCCTTCACGAGCGCCGCGCCGGCGCCCAGCTCATCCACGAGATGACGCGCGGCAGACTCCATGTCGTCAACCGACCGCATCGGCCGACCAACCATGATCGCGGCCTCGTCGAGGTTCGGCGTGACGAGCGCGGCCAACGGAACGAGGTGTGAGCACAGGATCTCCACTGCATCCGCGTTCATCAGTACGTCACCGGACGTGGCGACCATCACCGGATCCAGCACGTAGGGCGCGAGTCCGTTGCTGCCGATGCATTCTGCCACGGTCGCCGCGATCTCCGCGCTGCCGAGCATTCCGCTCTTGAGCGCAGCCGGCCGGAGGTCGTCCACGAGCGCGTCGAGCTGGGCACGCACGAGCGCCAGTGTCATCGCTTCCCAGGCACGAACGCCGACCGTGTTCTGCGCTGTCACCGCGGTGATCACCGAGGTACCGAACACGCCGTATCGCGCGAACGTCTTGAGGTCGGCCTGAATCCCGGCGCCCCCTCCCGAATCGGAGCCGGCGATCGTGAGGACTATGGGGAGCAGCGAAGGTGCCATCAACGAAAGATGCGCCGTGCAACTGCACGACGCATCTCGATGTACAGAACCTCACCCGCCATCAGCGCCGCGGTGTTGGCGAGGGAGGAAGCGCTCGCACCCGCGCCTTGAACGACTGGTAGCGCTGCGAGTCCGTGTTGAGCGACCGGATGACCGCCGCCGGGTACTGCGCGATCAGCGCGCGCGTCGTCGCGATGCGATCTTCCTCCATCGGGTGCGTTGCAAACCAGCCCGCGACCGCCGACGGGTTGGACTCCCGCTCGTTGAGCAGGATCTGGAACATCTCGGGAATTCCATTGGGACTGATCCCCGCCCGGACGACGTTGGCGATTCCCTCCGCGTCCGCCTCCGACTCGTCGGTGCGGCTGAACTTCGCGAAGAGCGCCGTGCCGCCAACCTGGATCGCCGCCTGGCCCGCCTGGTTGTTGCAGACACTCGTCAGCACACAGGCGAGCGTGACGCCGATGTTGGCCCCCTGCTGCTGCTGCATCTGCTTGATCGAATGGCGCCGGACGACGTGTCCGATCTCGTGGCCGAGCACTCCCGCCAGCTGATCCATGCGCGTCGTGCGCTCGATCAGTCCGCGGTTCACGTAGATGAAGCCGCCCGGGACCGCGAAGGCGTTCACCTCCTTGCTGTCCACCACGTAGAAGCGCCACGCATTCGCCTCCGTCAGGTCCGAGCGCGAGGTGAGCCTGGCGATCGAGTCGCCCAGCAGGTTCACGTAGCGATTGATCTCCGGGTCCTGCACGATCGGGAGCTGCTGGTTGATCTGCGCGGCGTACTGCTGCCCCATCTCGACCTCTTGTTGCGTCGAGACGCCGCAGGCCGTCATGGTTACCGCCAGCACGATGCCGGCTACGAGTCGTTTCATGTTTCTCTCTCAGTGGAAGCGGTTGCTGACAGGGGAGCAATTCTCATTCCCGTTTGGCGCGAACGTAAAGCATTGAAGCTTCTCACTTTAGCTCGCGACCTCCGGCGCAGGAAAGCGCGTGAGCGCCAACAGTGCTTCGCCGCCGAAGGGATTCGCGCCGTCGAGGAGCTCCTGCGATCCCAGCTCAGGCTGCGCGGCGTCCTCGTCGCGCCACAGTTGGCCGACGCGCCACGTGGTGCAGCGCTGCTCGAGCAGCTGCGAGAGAGCGGGGTGGAGCTGGTCGAGCTGGCGCCGCTGGACTTCGCGAGTGCGGCCGAGACGGATTCCCCGCAAGGCGTACTCGCCATCGGCGAGATCCCAGCGCTGTCGCTTGCGTCGCTGGACATCGCCGCCCGCGCCCGGATCGTCGTGCTCGACGCGGTGCAGGACCCCGGCAACGTCGGCACCATCGTCCGCACCGCCGCGGCGCTCGACGCCACCGCGGTCATCGCGCTGCCGGGCACGGTGGATCTCTGGAACGCCAAGGTCGTCCGTAGTGCGATGGGCTCCAGCTTTCATCTGCCTGTTCTCTCGGCGACCTGGGAGGAGATGGATACGCTCCGCACTCGTGCGGCCCTCACGCTCTGGGGCGCCGATGCGGCGGGAACACCGCTGCACGACCAGCCGGCGCCAGGTCGACTCGCGCTGGTGATGGGAAACGAAGGCGCCGGCCTCTCGGACGCTGCTCGCTCGCGTGTGGACTCGTTCGTCGCACTGCCGATCGGC
>JAYUTY010000082.1:0-6853 GCA_043754875.1 Gemmatimonadota bacterium | reverse complement strand
CGCGATTGTTGACGCCGTCGGTGAGGAGGATCATCACACGCGACTTGCCCGGGGCGTCCTTCAGCCGATTCGCCGCCGTCGCGATCGCCGTACCGATGGCGGTGCCGTCCTCGAGCTGGCCTGGTTGGAGGTTGTCGAGCGCCGCCTGTACCACGGGATAGTCCGTCGTCAGTGGAACCTGCGTCAGCGCCTCGCCCGAGAAGGCGACGATCCCGATGCGGTCCGCGCTCCGTGCCTTCACGAACTGCTTGATCCGGTCGCGCGCCACCTCCAGCCGGTTCTGCGGCTGGAAGTCCTGCGCGAGCATGGAGCTCGAGATGTCGAACGCGACGACGATGTTGATCCCCTCACTGCTCGTGGTCTCGGCGTGCGCGCCTGAGCGAGGCCGCGCGAGCGCAACGACTCCGCTCGCGAGTGCGAGATTGCGAAGCACGGTGAGCGCACGCGTGATGCGGCGGCCAGCACGCGGCCCGCGTGCCAAGACTGAAACGCGCGAGAACACGATCCCGGCCGGTTGTCGACGCCGCGCGACGAGCCACCAGATGGGGAGGAGGAGCAGGAGGAGCAGCCACAGGGGCGACGCGAACTGCAGCGCACCGAAGTCGATGATCATGCGGCCGCTCGGCGCGTGCGCGCCTCGTTGGCCGCCGCGGCTGCGGCTGCAGCACGCGCGACGGCGCGCTCGTGCTCCTCGCGAACGATGAGTCGCGCCGTCTCGCCGAGTGCACGCGCCCGTTCACCGGCGATCGACGCGGCGGCGAACTTCACGCCGTCCACCTCGGTGAGCAGCGAGTGTAGCGCGTCGTATGAGACCGTCGGCGCGCCGCGGAGGACTTCGAGCAGCTCTCGGCTCGTGAGCGCGAGCGACGCCGGCTCCAGGCTCTGCGCGAGATAGCGTCGCGAGACATCGGCCATCAGCGCCGCATGCCGGCCCGGCTCGCCCGCCTCCACGAGCTTCAGCGCCTCGACGCGGGCGAACGCAGCCTCTGCGTCGGCGTATGGATACCCGACGAGCGCGAGCTCACGTCCTCGACGCTGGCGCCAGAGCCAGATCGCGAGCCCGACGATGAATGCCGCTGCCGCGGCGATAAGCCAGTACCACCAGGGAGCTGCCGGCGGACTGACAAGCAGTGGTCGAGCGGGCTTGGGCACGCGGAGCGCCGTGTCGGCGGGAAGCACGGACCGCACGAACAGCGACGGGAGCGACAGCACGACGCGCCGCTCGCCGGCGTCCGTCTGCACGAGCACGTCACCAAGCCGCACGGGCTGCAGCCCGACGTCCCATGCGGCGAGTCGATAGACGGCGATCCGGTCAGTCGCCGAGGTGTCGGAGCCATTCCGCACGACAGGTGGCTCGAGCGCCTGAACCGTACCCAGCGAATCAACCGCGGTGGGGAAGTTTACGGTTGCTCCGCGCGGCGCGCGCACGCGCACCGTGAGTCGCACCACCTCTCCCACCGTTACGGAATCGTGGTCCAGCACCGTGCCCGCCTGGACGGCGATCGGCTCGGCGCCCTGCGCAGCCGCACAATTGGGCGCGACGACTCCCAGCACCACGCACGCGAGCAGTCGTGTGCCGTGCGCCGCTCTCCGCGATCCAAACACGGATGTCCTCGGCCGCAGCGTCGCGATCGAGAGCCTCATCGGCGGCGCGACCGCGTCTCGCGCGTGCGGAAGAACTTGATCAACGGGTCCACGACACCGGCATCGGTGCGTACCGGAATCTCGTCGATCGCGAGACGACGTAGCATGCGCCGACGGAGCGTGAGCTCCTCCGCCACGGCGCCCGCGAAGCGCGCCCGCACCTCGGGATCGCTCGTGTCCACGTCGAGCGACTCGCCCGTTTCGGGATCGACGAAGCGCGCGAGCCCGATGTCCGGCAGCGTCTCCTCGCTCGGATCGTCCACCGTGACCGCGACCACATCGTGCCGCTGCGCGAGAAGCTTCAGCGGCTGCTCCAGGTCGGGCGACTGGAAGTCGGAGACGACGAAGATGATCGACTTGTGTGCGAGCATCTTGCCGGTGTAGTCGAGCGCCGCGGCGAGATCGGTGCCCTTACCCACCGGCTCGAAGACGAGCAGGTCGCGCACGAGCCTGAGCGCGTGGCGGCGCCCCTTTCGCGGCGGCACGACGTGCTCGATCCGATCCGAGAAGAGCACCGCGCCCACCCGATCATTGTTCCGGATCGCCGACATTGCCAGCACCGCCGCGAGCTCGCTCGCGAGCTCGCTCTTGAAGCGGCGCTGCGTGCCGAACCGCTCCGAACCGGAGAGATCGACCGCGAGCATCACGGTCAGCTCGCGCTCTTCGATGTAGCGCTTGACGTATGGCTTCCGCATGCGCGCAGTGACGTTCCAGTCGATCGAGCGCACCTCGTCGCCCGGCTGGTACTCACGCACTTCGGAAAACTCCATCCCCTGCCCCTTGAAGACGGAGCGGTACTCTCCGGCGAACAGCGTGTTGACGAGTCCACGCGTGCGCAGCTCCAGCAGCTTCACCTGCCGAAGGATCTCCGGCGGCACCGCAGTGCTCACGGCGCCGTCACCGAGTCGCGGCTGGCGCGCCGAGTACGCTCACGGGCTCTCGACCTTCGCGAGAACGCGTGAGACGATCATGTCGCTCGTCACCTCTTCGGCCTCGGCCTCGAACGTCGTCAGTACGCGATGGCGCAGCACGTCGGGCGCGATCGCCTTCACGTCGTCCGGCGTGACGAAGGCGCGGCCGCGCAGGAAGGCATGCGCGCGCGACGCCTGCGCGAGCGCGATCGTCGCCCGCGGACTGGCGCCGAACTCGATCAACGGCGCGAGATCCTTGAGACCCGCTGCCTCGGGCTCACGCGTCGCGTGCACGATGTCGACGATGTAATCCACGATGCGATCGTCCATGTACAGGTCCGCGATGCGGCCGCGCGCCTCGAGGATCGCTTCAGGAGTCGCAACGTGTCGGATCTCGATCGCATGTCCGCCCGCCATCCGGCGCATGATCTCGCGCTCCTCGTCTCGCGTCGGATAACCCACGCGCAGCTTGAGCATGAAGCGGTCGACCTGCGCCTCCGGGAGCGGGTAGGTCCCCTCCTGCTCGATCGGGTTCTGCGTCGCCAGCACGAGAAATGGCTCGTCGAGCTTGTACGTCGTGCCGCCGATCGTCACCTGCTTCTCCTGCATCGCCTCGAGCAGCGCCGCCTGGACCTTGGCCGGTGCGCGGTTGATCTCGTCGGCGAGGATGATGTTGGCGAAGATCGGCCCCTTCTTGACCTTGAACTCGCCCGTCGCCTGATCGTAGATCTGCGTGCCGACGACGTCCGCCGGCAGCAGGTCGGGGGTGAACTGGATGCGCGAGAACGTCGTGTCGATCGTTTCGGCCAGTGTGCGCACGGTGAGCGTCTTCGCCAGCCCGGGCACTCCCTCGAGCAGCACGTGGCCGCCGGTGAGAAGACTGATGAGCAGCCGATCGATCATGTATTCCTGCCCCACCACGCGCAGCCCGACCTGCTTGCTGACGTCGTTGATCAGGCGGGCATCCGCCGACGATGCAACTTGTGTGGCCACGTGCCTTCCTTGAGCGTGCGGTGAAAGACCGGCTTCGCGGAACGTCACCTACAAGAACGGTACCGCTCTGCTTGGTACGTGCTGGTACGTGCTGGTACGTGCTGGTACGTGCTGGTACGTGCTGGGACGTGCGAGCGCGCAGCAAGGTCCCTACAGCTTCTCCAGCGCCTTCCGCTCGGCCGGCGTCAGCCCGCGCGTCTTGCCCGCGGCCAGTTCGCCGAGGGCGACGGGTCCGAACTTGATGCGGACGAGGCGGTCGACTTCGAGACCAAGCGCCTCGCACAGACGCCGGACTTCGCGGTTGCGTCCCTCGCTCAGCGTGATCGTCAGGTCCCAGCGACTGCGCGCCGTCTTGGAAGCCTCGACCTTCTTGGGCCGAACCATCCCGTCCTCGAGCTCGATGCCGCGACGCATCTGCTCACTCGCCATCTCGCCGTCACCGATGACGGAGGCGACATACTGCCGCTCCACCTCATGACTCGGATGCGTCAAGCGATGTGCCGCCGCACCATCCGTGGTGAGCAGCAGGACGCCTTCCGTCATGAAGTCGAGACGTCCGACGTACGTGAGGCCGGGACGCGGAGGCACGAGGTCGAACACCGTGCGTCGCCCTTCGGGATCGTTCCGGGAGGTGATGACGCCAGCCGGCTTGTGGAGCACGAACCACTCGGTCGGTGCGGGCGCGCTGATGCGCGAGCCGTCGACCATGATGACATCGCGGTCCACGTCCACCGTCTGCCCCACCTGTGCCCGCGCGCCGTTCACTGTCACGCGTCCGTTGGCGACCAGCTCCTCGGCCTTCCGGCGCGACAGTACCCCTGCGCGCGCCAGGGCACGCTGGATCCGCATTGGCTCGCTCATCACATTCCTCGTGCGTCAGCGCGAAGCGCGACCGCCAACTCGTCGGAGCGCGGCAGCTCCTCGAGGTGTCGGAGCGCAAAGTATTCCAGGAAGATCGGTGTCGTGCCATAGTGCAGCGGTCGCCCGAGCCCTTCGCCACGACCCACGACGTCGATCAGTCCGCGCTCGTGCAGCGACTTGAGCACGCTCCCCACCGACACACCGCGGATCTCCTCGATCTCGGCGCGCCCGAGTGGCTGCCGGTAGGCGATCAGCGCGAGCGTCTCGAGTGCGGCGGCGCTGAGCCGCGCCGGCCGGGAGGCGAGCTGCGCGCGCTCGATCGCCTCGGTGTATTCCGCGCGGGTGAGGATCTGCCATCCGCCGCCGATCTCCACGAGCTCGACGCCATGGCCATCGACGTCGTAGTGCTCGCGCACTTCATCGAGCGCGGACGCGATCGCCGCCTTGGAGGCCTCGGCGTCGAGCGACGCGAGCTCCTCGGTGGGAATGGGGCGAGCGCTGGCGAACAGCGCCGCTTCAAGCAGCTTCGCTAGCGGCGTCACGAGTGATCTCCACGTTGGCGAACGGTTTGGGCTGAAGGACGCGGCACTCGCCGAGCTTTGCCATCTCGAGCAGGCCAAGCAGGGTGGACAGTACCTGCCAGGGCTCGGCGCCGGCAGCCACCAGGTCGGTCCAGCGGGCATGCGCACGGAGCGCCAGCAGGGCACGGATCACGCCGATCGCGCCGGGCACGTCGATCGAGCGCGGAATCACCTCGAGCACCGCGGGCGTCCGCGTCGTTCGGAGCAGTCGATCGACGGCGGCGAGCAGCTCGCTGAGCGACAGCGCCAGCGGCGCCTCTGGCGGTGCGGCGGCGAGCGGAATGTAGGCGCGCGCAAACCGGCTGCGCCGCTCCTCGCCCGCGCGCTCGAGCACGTCCACGACCTCGCGCATCTGCTGGTACTCCAAGAGACGACGCACGAGCTCCGCGCGCGGATCGTCCCACGAGTCCTCGCCCTCGCCACGAGGCAGCAGCATCTGCGCCTTGATGCGCAGAAGGCGCGCCGCCATCTCGAGATACTCCGCGGCTTCGTTCAGCTGCATCGTGCGGATGCGCGCCACGAACTGCTCCGCGACTCGCGCGATCGGGATGTCGTAGATATCCACCTGCTCTTCGCGAATCAGCGTGAGCAGCAGGTCGAGCGGCCCCGAGAACTCCGTCAGCTCGACGACGAACCCCGGCGGGGCGCTCGTCGAGTCCAGCATGTAGCTCGGTGGCGCAGTGCGCGTCTCGATCACTGCAGCCACTGGTCAGCCGCTTGCACCTTGTAGCCGTCCACGCCGCCGAGGACGGCCTGCGTCGCCGCGAACGCTGGGCGGAACCAGACGCGCAGCACACCGTCGCCCACCCAGAGCAGCAGCATGAGGACGAGCAGCCCGTAGCGACCGAGCCGGACGTAGCGGATCGCGAGCGGACGCGGCAGCAGATACTTCATCACGTGCGAACCGTCGAGCGGCGGGATCGGCAGCAGGTTGAAGACGATGAGGCTGAAGTTGAGCATGACTCCGATCTGCAGCATCGCCTGCAGGATTCCCATCGTCTCCTCCGTGGCCGGGACCGCGCGGGCGAGGAGGCCGGTGAGGACGATTGCTCCGCCACAGACGAGCGCGATCACGAGGTTGGTGGCCACGCCCGCCAGCGAGACGATGATGTCGCCGCGGCGGAGGTGCTTGTAGTTGCGAGGATCGACCGGCACCGGCTTCGCGCCGCCGAACACCACGAAGGGCCCACCGAGGAGAGCCGACCCCGTGAGCATCAGGAGGGGGAGCAGAAGCGTGAGGTACGGATCGATGTGCCGGATCGGGTTCCAGCTCAGCCGGCCCGCGTCGAGCGCAGTGCGATCTCCTTGCTGGAGCGCCGCGTATCCATGCGCGATCTCGTGGGCGATGACCGAGATGAGCAGAATGGGCGCGAACAGCAGGATCGTCTGGAGAGTATGCAACGGGGGTGGGCGAGAACGGCGGGCTCTGGGCGAGCCATCCAACTGAACGCGGTAAGCTAGCGATCCCGGTGAGGAGAGTAAAGCGCTGTCCCTGCTTGACTTCGCCTCTCGACACCCCTACGTTGTGGGGAACGCGACTCTCGCGAGCACCACTGAATTTTTGGAGATTTTCGTGCCGAATATCGCATCCGCCAAGAAGAACATGCGGAAGTCGCGCGCCGCGACCGCGCGCAACCGCGCCCAGCGCTCCACGCTGCGCACCGCGCTCAAGAAGGCCAAGGCGCCCGCGGCTACCGCCGAGGAGCGGTTGCAGGCCGTCACCCTCCTCGATCGCGCCGCCCGCAAGGGCCTGGTGCACAAGAACCTCGCTGCACGCCAGAAGAGCCGCATGGCCAAGGCTGCCGCAAAGGTCTGATTCCGTCGTCAACACTGAGAGAGCGCCCGACAGCATCGCTGTCGGGC
>JAYUTY010000081.1:0-2294 GCA_043754875.1 Gemmatimonadota bacterium | reverse complement strand
TTCACTTCTGCAGCGTTCTTGTCGAACACGGCCTGCTGCTCGGGGGTGAGCACGGCGCGAACTTCGGGCTGCATCTTGTCCTGCATCGCGCGACGCTTCTGCATCAACTCGGCGCGATCGCCGCCGTTGCGCATCGACTCCATCATCGCCTGCATCTCAGGCTGATACTTCTTCTGGATCTCCTCGAGCTTCGTCTTCTGAGCATCCGTGAGCTCGATGCCACCCATGCGCGGGTCAGGACGACGACCGCCCATGCCGGGGCCACCCTGCTGCTGCGGTGCCGGAGTTGCGCCCTGTGCGCTGGCGGCCGCAGCCGCACCGATGACGAGCGCGACGCCGAGCGCCGCAACGCGAAATGCCTTCATGAGAGGTGTCCCGGAGTGAATGATGAGATGGAGGGAGTTTCTAACATCTTGCCATGGTGTAACTTACCTTTGCCCCTCTAGCGGGCGCGGGCGAATCTGCTATGCTTACCCGCTCGTCGCCGAGGCGTTCCGCCCGGCGCCGACTTTGTCGTCCGGCCTGACCGACAGCTCTGCGAGCCTCACGTGACTCTGCCGTCTTCTCCGAATAGCGTCTCCGCGCCCACCGCTGCGCCCACCGCTGCTGCGGCGGGTTCCCCGGCGCCCGTGGCTCCAGCACCCGTTGTTCCCGGGCCGCCACCGCCGCCACCCGGTCCCGTCAAGTTTCCGCTCGACTGGCTGCTGGCTCACGCCGCACCTTCGATCAAGTACCGGGCGCTCACCGAAGTAGCTCGCCTGGCACCCGGCGATGCTGAGAAGATCGTCTCGCTTCCCTTTACGTACCGTCCGGCGATCACGTTGGCGGTGCAGCAGGCCCACGACGGCACATGGTCGGGCGGGATGCTGACCTTGCCGTCCCCCACAGCCGTCGATTTCGCGGGCATCGGGACGATCCCCGCCGTACGACGACTGATGGAATACGGATGGAACAAGGACACGCCGCCGCTCGTGCATGCGCGGCGCATCCTGTTCCGCCTTCTCGCCGAGGACGAGGACCCTGCGTTCCTGTTCGAGCTGGGCAATGGGCTCGCAGCGGATGACGAGGAGTCGATCCGCCGCGGCCGCGCGCTGCTGCGCGAGGCGGCAGCCGCGACGCTCGCGGAGGCCGGCTACGAGGGCGATCCCCGCCTGCGCGGGGCGGGACGGCGCATCATCAACCGGATGGCGGACTACCTCCGCTCGCCGCTCGCGCAGAAGCCATTCATTCGACAGGGCAACCAGCACATGCTGGCCGCCGGCGCAGCGCCGCCGTCGATCCACACGCTGCGGATGCTCGCGTACATGCCGCTCTTCCGCGCCGAGGCTCATCGCGAGATGGACGCGCTGTACGTACATGTCACGCAGCCCCAGCCGCGTCAGGAGGCTGTGCAGCTCTTCGGGAAGCAGGTGCTGCCCGTGCCGCACTTCGTGCTCGGCGATCCACTGCCGCACCGCAACGCGGTGGACGCGGACGTGCCGTTCGCGATCTACTGGATGGAGCTGATGGCTCGGCTCGGCTTCCTCAAGCGCAACGAGAACTGGTGCAAGCTGTTCGAGCGCTTCCTCGACGACCGCGACCGTTCGGGGGTGTGGCATCCGCACAAGGGGATGGAGGCGGTGACGAGCAGCAACCCCAACGTGTGGCCGTCGTACCCACTGGAGAGCCAGGCCGAGGGCGAGGCGCGCTGGACGGACATCACCTTCCGCCTCGGCCTGATCGCGCGACTCATGGGCCGTCAGATCGATATCGTCTGAGCGGTTTATGACAGCATGGCCGGACGACGGCGAGCCCCATCTCGCCGGCCGTCTGGATCCGTCCGAGATGTTTCCGGCCGGCGTGCCGGGTATTGGCGCGCGCGTCGTCACCCTGCCGAGTGGCTTGCGCCTCCGGGTCGCGGAGTGCGGCCGCCCGGACGCACCAGCGGTGGTGCTGCTGCACGGATGGGGCGCGTCGCTCTACATGTGGCGCGACTGGTTCCAGCCACTCGCGGCCTCGGGGCGTCGTGTGGTCGCCGTGGACCTCCCTGGGCACGGCCTGTCGGACAAGCCTTCCGATCCGCGCGCATATCGACTCGACGCACTGACGTCGGCGATCCGCGATCTGCTCGACACGGAAGGGCTGACGCGGCCGGACATGGTTGCGCAGTCGATGGCGGGCACGGTCGCGCTGGAGCTCGCATTCTCCGGCCGCGTGCGACGCCTGGCGCTCATCAATCCGGCGCTGTTCGGTCGCATCGGTGCGCTGCGCCTCGCGAGGCATGTGAGTCGTGCGGTGCCGGACCGCGTCGTCGA
>JAYUTY010000080.1:0-6866 GCA_043754875.1 Gemmatimonadota bacterium | reverse complement strand
GGTCGTGGCGCGTCAAGGCAAGTCGATCAGGTCCTGCCCGTGAGCTCGGACAACGGAAGCGGGATGCAGGTCTCGTCGTTGTAGCGCACCCCCTTCTGGTCCACCCCGGTCGCGAACGGGATCTTGAAGCGCAGGTGGTCGTTGATCTGATGACCGTCGAGGAAGAGCGTGCGGCGCCGCTCCTCGATGATCTGGGCGGCGAGGTCTGCGGCCGACCCGCCGGTGTACTGCGGCAGCGCGTACTTCGTACGGATGCGGTTGATGGCGTCCACCGCGCTCTGACCACCCTCGGCCTCCGCGATGATGAGCTGTGCCTCCTCCCAGGTCGCCAGAGGGAGCGGCGACTCGGGACCGGCGTACTTGCCCTGGATCCACTCCGGAGTCACCGCGTCGATGCCGACGCGCTTGGCATCGATGGCCACGACGCGAGGATCAGCGACGGTGCCGACGGTGAGGTTCCGGTACGCGGGCGCGACCGAGAGGTGGAACTTCAGATTGATGTCCTCCATCACGGTGTTGCGCCGACGGACGGGCGATGCCGCATAGGTGGCGTTGAAGACGAAGCCCGCCGGTACCAGCTTCGCGTCGTCAGCGGCGCCCGTCTTGTTCCCGAGCGCGATGCGGACGCGTGCGCGGCCAACGCGAGCCGCGTTGAGCACCGAGGCACCACTGGCCCCGACACTCGTCGCCGCGGCGATGGCGTCGGTAAAGCGTTTCTCCGCGAGCGCGAGTCCCTGCGCTGGCGTGAGCAGGGCCGTCTTGTCGACAGCGACCTGACAGTAGCCCTCGGAGAGCAGCGTGTAGGAGAAGCCCGCATAGAGGTTCGCACGCGCCAGGAGCAGGGCGCGTCCGGTCACCTGGGCATCCGTGTAGGCAGTCAGCTTCTCGAGTGCGAACTCGGACTGTCCGCGAGCGACCTGCAGCGGCAGGTATGGAGTGAACTGGCCACGGTTCGACGTGGCCACGGGGCACTGCGAGTTTCCGGCTTCGGGCCGCGTGAAGCGTGCGCTCCAACCCACCACTTCCGCGCCACCCGAAGAGTTCAGCACTTCGTTGGCCCAGAGCGCGGTGCTCTCGACGTACTGCGTGAACGCGCACTCGAAGTCGGCCTGTGCGCCGTCGACGAGCGTGGGCGCGAGCGATGGGGCATCGAGCGCGGAGGCGCTGACATTGCCGGGAAGGGAAACATCGAGCACTCCCTGACAGGCGGCGAGCAGCTGCGCCGTGATGACGAGTGCGACGCCGACGCCGGTCGCGCGGCGTAGCTGGCGGATGGTCATGGATGTCACCCTCGAGGTATGAGCGCGGAGAATCTGCGGAAGTGAGCGCATCGTCAGTAGCTCATCCGGACGGTGAGCACGACCTGCGACGTCGGGGGAATGACGGTCTGGTACGTGTAGCCGAGCTCCGAGCTCCCAGGAACGCGCGTCTCCGAATCGAAGATCTTGGTGCCCCAGATATCGTGCTGTGCCTGCCAGATCGTGAACACATTGCGCCACGCCCCGGTCACCGACGCGTTCTGCGCGCCGGCGCGGGCTGCGAGGCCGGCGGGGAGCTGATAATTGGCGCTCAGCTCGCGCAGCTTCGCGAATCCGGCATTGAAGAAGCCGAGGCCCAGGCGCGGGATGACCGTCTGGTACGCGGCGAAGATCGGATCCGGCGCCGCGAAGTCCTTCGCAGAATTCTGGAAGGTCGTGTGACCGAAGGCGATGTCACCGTCCACCTGATTGAAGCCGCCCTGGAAGTCGATGTTCGCGCCCAGGCGCAGCTTCTCGAAGAGCGTGACGGAGTTGGTGACGCTGCCCCACCACGTGGGGGTCGAGTTGCCCCAGTAGACCTGCGGCGCAGTGGAGCACGACTGCGGCGCCTTTCCGTTCTCGCTTTCGCAGAGGACGTTCGTCAGCGCTCCCTTGGCGTCGAAGGCCGCGCTTGCGATGCGATTGAAGAAGATTCCACCGACCGGGTAGCCCACGCGCGCCGACTGAAGAGTCACGCCGCCGAGATCATCCACGACGTTGCCGGCAGTCGCGTAGTTCACCCCCAGGTCCCAGCCCAGACGCCGTCCGGTGAGCATCGCGATGTTGAGGCCGATCTCGTTGCCCCAGTTGCTCACCTGTCCGAGGTTCTGCACCGTGGTGCCGGGAAAGCCGGTGCTCGGTTGATTCGGCGTGAGCACGATCGCATCCGTGGTCTTCTTGTTGTAGTGCGTGTACGCGAGCGTCACCCGGTCGCTCAGCAGGCCCAGGTCGAAGCCGAGCTCGATCTCACGACCGCGTTCCGGCCGGAGCTCAGGGTTGCCGATGGAGCTCGGAGTGACGACCGGCACACCGCCCGGTCCAGTCTGCGGCGCGTAGAGCCGGAGCGCCGCGAAGACGTCGGGCTGCTGGCCGGCCTCGCCCCAGGCACCTCGCAGCTTCAGGGAGTTGATGCGATTGGCGTAGCGCGAGAAGAAGGGCTCCTCGCTGACGACCCACGAGCCGCTGAGCTTCGGGTAGTACGCCGCCTTGAAGTTCTTGCCAAAGGCGCTGTTCGCGTCGCCGCGAACGGCTGCTGTGATGAAGAGGCGATTGTTGAAGCCGAGCACTTCCTGCGCGTACATGCCCAGCGTCTTGTTCTCGACGAAGGTCTCGCCCGAGGTGCTCGATGCCGCGCCGCCGATCGTCGTGACGTCGGGCGTCGGGAAGTTCGATCCCACGGCCGAGATCAGGCTGATCTGCTTGCGATAGTACTGCGCGCCAACGGAGGTCGACGTGCTGACCTTGTGGATATCCGTCTTGGCCGTGGCGGAGTAGTCGAGCGTGTTGAATGTCGTCGTCACCGCTTCGAGCGTCTTCTCACCGCCGGAGCGCGCGCCGAAGAAGTTCACCTCGCCGAAGGGAACACGGGGAAAGAGGATCTGATTCGTGGTCTGACCGTTGTCATCGCCGAACTTCAGCTGCTGCGTGAGCCAGGAATTCATCTGATAGCGAAGGTCGAGGCCACCCGTGAACCGGCTCACCTTGGACCGCGAGTCGATCTGGCCGGCAACGTCGGGATTCGCATACCGGAACCCCTTGGTCGTCGTATTCAGGAGAGACGGCGAGCTCCAGACGAGCATGTCCCAGATGCCGAAGCCATCTGCGGCCTGCGCGAAGCGCGTCTCGTTCTGGTTGTAGTTGAGATAGGTGTCGAGCTTCCACCTGGAGCTCGGCAGCAGCGAAAGATTGAGCCGCGTACCGGCGGTGTTCTGCCAGTTGTAGTCGACTATGCCGTGGTTCACGCCGTAGTCGGCCGATCCGAAGTAGTGGACCAGCTCACTGCCACCGCTCACGCTCGCATTGGCGGAGTTGATCGCGCCGTTGTTGAAGATCGATTTGCCGGTTCGCTCCTTGTACAGGTTGAAGATGTTGAAGCTGTCGACCTGCGCCGTGTTCGGATTGACGCCATAGGTGTAGCGGAAGCGCCCCTCGGGATCTCGCATGAAGTTGGTCCCGCTGCGGACGGTGAGGTCCAGCTTGGGCGCGCCTGTCTTGCCGCGCTTGGTGAGAACCTGGATCACGCCGTTGGAGGCCTCGGTCCCGTAGAGCGTCGCGGCTGCTGGCCCCTTGATGATCTCGATGGACTCGATGTCCTCGGGATTGAAGTCATTGAGCCGAGAGACCGTTCGTCCCTGGCGGATCGCGGGGCCGGCCGCGGCGTTGTTGTCGATCCGCACTCCGTCCACGTAGAGGATCGGCTGGTTCGTGAGCGAGAGGCTCGCCGTGCCGCGGATGCGGATGGCACTACCTGCGCCCACCATCCCGGCGGCCGGCTGTACGACAACTCCCGTGTCTCGCTGGCCGAGCAGTTGCTGCACGTTCACCGACGGTGACGTCTCCGCGATCTTCGCCGCATCGATGCGACCGACGGCATTGCCGATCTCGCGTACCTGCGTTCCGCCGGCGGTACCGGTGACCACAACGGCGTCGAGCGACAGCGCGCTCGCCGCGAGCGTGAAGTCCACGACGGCTGGCTTGTTGTCCTCGATCGTCACCGTGCGCTCGACCACAGCGTATCCGAGCATGCGGGCCCGCACTCGAGCCTGACCGGCGGGCACGCCGGGGATTCGATAGCGGCCCTGTGGGTCGGTCACGCCACCGGACTGCGTGCCGACGATGCTGACCTGCGCGCCAGCGAGCGGCTGGTTGCTGCGCTGGTCGGTGACGGTGCCGGTAATCGTGGCCGCGAGAGTGCGCGCCGCCCCGTCTGGACCAGGTGGGTGCTCGCCCGTCGGTGCTCCCTCCTGCGCGCCGAGCCGCGGGACCAAAGGCGTGGTCGTCAGCAGTATCGCCAGCGCGACCGTACCGAGATGTGACATGAGCAGCTCCCAGGCGTGATGAGTGTGCACGCCAGCACGATGCGTGTGCCAGGTGCGAGTGACCTGGACGGACGATGCAGCGGGGTTGCGTGGAGCGGAAGTACCGGTATACCGGACTGGTGGTCCAAACTGGCCACCACGGCGCGATCAACCGCGCTCACCCCTTGCGAGCGCTGAAGCCCGAAGACAAGATCGCTTCGCTGACCTCCAACCGGTCCAATCAGAATGAGGAGATGCACATTGTGACTTCCCTTGGTTCCCGCACGATCCGCGCTCTTGCGCCGGCACTGCTGCTGGCGGGGCTCCTCTCTCCCGCTCGAGCCCAGGCCCCGCGCACCGATACCCTCCGGGTGCCGGGCCTCGCGCAGCCAGTGGAAGTGCTGCACGATCGGTGGGGCGTGCCGCACATCTACGCGAAGAACGAGCACGACCTGTTCTTCGCGCAAGGCTACGCGTCGGCGAAGGACCGCGCCTTCCAGTTCGAGATGTGGCGACGCCAGGCGACGGGGACGATGGCCGAGGTGCTCGGGCGCCGCGAGCTGCAGCGGGATCACGGCGCGCGACTCTTCCGGTTCCGGGGCAACATGACCACCGAACTTGCCCACTATCATCCGCACGGTGCAGCGATCGTCGGCGCGTTCGTCGAGGGCATCAATGCGTTCGTCGACGACGCGAAGCGGAACCCGGCGCTGGTTCCTGCCGAGCTGCGGATGCTGGGCATCACGCCGGGGCGATGGACACCCGAGATCGTGGTGTCGCGTCATCAGGGACTCCTCGGCAACATCGACGAAGAGCTCACCTACGGCCGATTCGTGGCGCATCATGGTGCGGCGCTGCTGCAGAAGACGCAGTGGTTTCATCCAGGACCGGGCCAGCCGCAGGTCGATCTCGACCCCTCACTCGACAAGGCCGCGCTCGACGCGCCCATCCTCGCGCTGTACGACGCGTTCCGCGCCCCGATGCGGTTTCAGGCGACCGACATCAAGGTGGCGTACCGGAGCGATACCGCGAACTCGCGGCGCCTGGCGACGCTGGATGCCATCGCCGATGAGGATGCGCGCTGGTCGCAGCGTCGGGACATCGGCAGCAACAACTGGGTCGTGAGCGGACAGCACACGCTCAGCGGGCGTGCGATGATGGCGAACGATCCGCATCGTGCCATCTCCGCGCCCTCGCTGCGCTACTTCGTTCACCTCAATGCGCCCGGCTGGAATGTCATCGGTGGCGGCGAGCCGGTGATTCCCGGCGTCTCGATCGGCCACAACGAGCACGGTGCGTGGGGGCTGACCATCTTCAGCACCGACGGTGAGGACCTGTACGTCTACAAGACCAATCCGGCGAATCCCGCGCAGTACCAGTACAAGGGCGCGTGGGAGGCCATGCGGACGATCACGGAGTCGATCCCCGTGAAGGGGGAGGCGCCGGCGGCCACGACGCTCAAGTACACCCGGCACGGACCGGTAGTCTACGAGGACAGCGCTCGTCATCTCGCGTACGCGGTGCGCGCCGCATGGCTCGAGCCCGGCGGCGCACCGTACATGGCGTCGCTGCGGATGGACCAGGCGAAGAATTGGGACGAGTTCCGCGCGGCGTGCTCGTTCAGCAACATCCCGGGCGAGAACATGGTCTGGGCCGACGTGGGTGGCAACATCGGCTGGCAGGCGGTGGGCATCGCGCCGATTCGTCCGAATTCGAGTGGACTCGTGCCGGTGCCCGGCGACGGCCGCTACGAGTGGGCGGGCTACCTGCCGATCCTGCAGAAGCCGCACTCCTACAATCCGCCAGAGGGCTACATCGGCACCGCAAACAGCAATCTCACGCCGGAGAGCTATCAATACCGGAACGCGATCGGCTGGAGCTGGGCCGACCCTTATCGCTGGGCGCGCATCGGTGAGGTGCTCGGCTCGGGCAAGCGCGTCTCGATGATGGACATGATGCGTCTGCAGACGGACTACACCTCGCTCCCGGCACGCTCACTCGTGCCGATGCTGACCTCGCTGCCCTCGAGCGACGCGGCCACCGAGCGCGCCCGCCGCGCCCTGCTCGGCTGGAACTACGTGCTGGACAAGGACTCCATCTCGGCCGGGATCTACGAGGCGTGGTACCGTGCGCTCTCGACCGGCCTGACGAACCTCGTCGTTCCAGCGCCCGCACGCGAGATGGCGCGCGGCCTCTCGACGCATCGTGTGGTGGAGTGGCTGACGTCGCCCGGCGGGGATTTCGGCCCCGATCCGCTTGCCGCGCGGGATTCGCTGCTGCTGAGCAGCCTGACGGCGGCTGTCGGCGACCTCACGAAGCGGTATGGAGCCGACATGTCCGGCTGGGCCTGGGGCAAGTACCACCAGGTGCAGATCGGCCACCCGATGAGCACCGCGCTCAACGCAACCGAGAAGGCGACGTTCGAGGTCGGGCCATGGCCGCGCGGCGGCGATGGCAATACGGTGGGTGCCACGGGGGCAGGCCCGAACCAGCAGTCCGGCGCGTCGTTCCGCTACATCGTCGAGGCAAATGACTGGGACGCGTCAGTCGG
>JAYUTY010000079.1:0-6891 GCA_043754875.1 Gemmatimonadota bacterium | reverse complement strand
TCGTGGTCGACGACTCTCCCGCAGAGCGCCGCCGCATCGCCGACGCGTTCCGCAGTGAGGGGATGCGCGTCGTGGAAGCCGCCGATGGCGAGGCCGCGCTCAGCTACGCGCGCCGGCTGCGCCCTGACCTGATCGTCGCGGAGATCGCCCTGCCGCGGCTCGATCTCCCCGGCCTGCTCCAGGCGCTCGCGCTCGAGACAGTGGTCACACGAGTCGTCGCATACACGCGCCAGGACGACGCCGAGTTGTTCGCCTGGCTCGTGGAGCTCGGCGCCGACGAGGTGGTGTCGCGCAGCATGGAACCAACGGCACTGGCTGGCACGCTTCGCGGGAAGAGCGTCTCGGCCGCCTGACCTAGAGGTCGCGCACTTCGCGCGCGGCGTCCACGGCATACCCGATCTCTCGCGAGAGCGCTCGCGCCTCCTGCGTCGCGCTCGCGAGATCGGCCGCACTGCCTCCCAGGCCGGACGAGCGCAGCTTGAGCAGATCGAGTCGCAGGTTCTGCAGCGCCAGGCTGGCGCTCTCGAGCCGCGTGAGGAGCGCGGTGCGCCGCTCGACCAGCTCCGTCAGCGTCGCGCGCTGGCGCACGAGAAGCGCGAGCCGACGCTCCTGCTCCGCCGTCGGCTCGCCGCGCGTCTCGACGCGCAGCGCGGCGATACGCTCCTCGAGCGTCGCTGACGACGAGCTGCCCACGTCCGCATCGAGTCGGTGCAGCGTCGTCGCGAGCGAGCCGACCTTCTGGGCGAGCGCATCCACCGTCGGCGCGACGTCGGGGATCATCTCGCGCTCCGCGACGGCGAGGCGCGACACCGTCTCGATCACCGCCGCCCGGTCGTCCGCCGCGCGGCGCACCGCGCCACCGTAGTTCCCGGCGAGCACGTCCGCCGGTGCGAGGGCGAGCGCCGCGTCGGCGGGCGACAGCGTGCGGCTGGCGATCGCAGTTGCGCCACGCGCGGCATCGCCCCGCGAGAAGATCCGCGCAACGGGCACGCCGTCCGCCCACAGCTTGCCAGCCCGCGTCGCGACGCCGAGCGCGATGAAGGCGCTCGGAAAGATGAACCACGGGTGGTGCGGCGAGGTGATCATGTTGACCGCGAACAGCGACCCGATCGTGCCGAGCGCACCCACCACCTTCCGCCGCAGCGACGTGATGCGCTCCTCGACCGGCCGCACCGCGTCCACCGCATCGCTGTCGTGCCGATCGCGCCGCTGCTCCCGTCGCATCGCGCGCCGCATGTCCTTCCGTGAAGCGCGGCTGGCGAAGGCGCTCATCGATTCCATCGGCATCATCGGTGGGACGACGAGATGCGGATAGGCCGGCGGAACGAGGCCACGGAGGGGCTGGCCCATCGGTGGCGGAACGAACGCCGACGGCTGTGCAGATCGCTCCGTGTGTCGCTCTGCATGTTGCTCTGCATGTCGCTCTGCATGTTGCTCTGCATGTTGCTCTGCATGTCGCTTCGAGAGCGACTGATCGGCGAACGGCGGCATCTCTTCCGCGGCCGACAGCGCCTCCCGGAAGGACGCGGCATCTGCCCACCGGTCATCCGGCTTCTTCGCGAGCGCGCGGGCGATGGCGTGCACCAGCGCACTCGGCGCGTCGACGCGGAGCGATTGCAGCGGCCGCGGCGTTTCCGAGAGATGCTTCATCAGCATCGCCGGCGTGTTCGTCGCCTTGAACGGAGGCTCGCCGGCCAGCATCTGGTAGCCGATCACCCCCAGCGAGTAGATGTCGCTGCGCCCGTCCAGCTCGCGCTCGCCCATCGCCTGCTCGGGCGACATGTAGGCCGGCGTGCCGATCGCGACGCCGGTGACGGTGAGCCGGGTGTCGCCCTGCGCCGCGCGCGCAATTCCGAAATCGGTGACGACCGGGCGCCCCGTCGCGCGGTCGAGCATGATGTTGTCCGGCTTGATGTCGCGATGCACGACGCCGTGCGCGTGTGCGTATGCGAGCGCGTCGGCCGTGCCACTGAGGATGCGGCGCACGTCCGCCACGGGCAGTCGCGGCTCGCGCGCCAGCCGCTCGCCGAGGCTCTCGCCATCCACGAGTGCCATGACGAAGTAGACGATTCCCTCTCGCTCGTCCACCGTGAAGATGGGCACGATGCTCGGATGCGTCAGGCCGGCAGACGTCTGCGCTTCGCGCAGGAAGCGCTCGCGCACATCGGCGTTGAACGCGAGCTCCGGCGGCAGCACCTTGATCGCGACGCGGCGCTGCAGTCGGAGATCCGTCGCGCGGTAGACGACCGACATTCCTCCCCGCCCGATCTCCGCGTCGACGAGGTACTGCGTGCCGACCGCGACCACCAGGCGGTCGAGCAGCTGGTCGGTCACCCTCGCTCCGTCGCCCGCCGAGCGTCGGAGGACGAGCGCTTGCCGCCGTTCAGCCGCCCCATCTCATCGGCGACGCTCAGCGCCGCGTCCACGTCCTCCGCGAGGAGATTCGCCTGGTGAACGAGGGACGTGATCTGCTGGTTCATGTGCGGGCTGGCCACGAGCCGCATGAGATCGAAGCGCATCTTCTGGAGTGCGAGCGCGCAGGTCTCCAGCTTGCCCGCCACCGTCTCCTTCCGCTCCCCGGCGTCGACGAGGGCCCGACGCTGCCGCTTGAGGTAGGCGAGGCGCCGGACTCGGTCCTCGCTGGCCCGTTCGAGCGGGTTCGCCGCGTTCTCCAGCGCGGTGATCTCTCCCTCGAGCTGCCCCCGCGCGCCCGTGGTGTCCTGCTGCGCCAGCTCGTCCGCGCTGAACGCGAACGCCTGCACGCGCTCGGCGAGCGCGATCGCCGAGCGCGACACCTCCTCGCGCTGCGCGGTGGGCAGCGCGTTGCCCAGGGACGCGACCCGGCGCAGGATCTCGTCGCGATCATTGAACGACTGACGAACACGTTCGCCGAGGCTGCCGCCGAGATTGGCCGCCGCGGCGCCGGCCGCGCCGCCATCGTAGCCCGGCGATAGCGCCGCCGGCGCGTTGCGCGCCGCCAGCTTCCGCTGCTCGCGCTGCTCACGCAGCCGTGCTCGCGCGCGCGGGTCGAAGAGCGCGCGGCAGTGCTCCGCGACCTCCTCGATCACCTCCATCACCTCGCGATCGCGCGGCTGCTTGAACACGTCGCGCCAGTCGTAGCCCTCGCTCCACAACTTCGCGTACTTGAACGCGATGTAGACGCTCCAGAGCGCGCTGAACGGAAGGAAGTCGTTGCTTCCGAACACCGCGAACAACACCACCACGCTGTTGACGAACAGGTAGGGAGCGATCTTGCGTCGGAACCTGACGACCGGCGGTGCCTCCCAACGCGCGAGCTCCTGGCGCGTCATCGGCAGCGACTGGAGCGACGGCCGGTCACCGACGAGATACGGGCCGGGAGCGTATGGCCCGTTCGCTGGCGGGGCGTAGCTGGGCGCGTAGCTGGGCGCGTAGCTGGGCGCGTAGCTGGGCGCGTAGCTGGGCGCGTAGCTGGGCGCGTAGCCGGATGAGCCGGCTGGTGACCCGTATGACGCGTCTGCGGTCCGTTCCGGTGCGCTCGCCGCGGCGGTCGGCGCTCGCTGCGCCGCCGGCGCTTCGCGCGAGTCGAGCGCCGCGACCAGCGCTGACGCCGTGGGGAAGCGATCGCGCGGATCCTTCTCGAGCAGCATCATGATGGATCGGGCCAGATCCACCGGCACGTCGCTCCGCCGCTGCTCCACCGGGATCGGCCGCTCGGAGATGTGCTTCACGAGCATCGCCGGCGTGCTCCCGGCGGAGAACGGTGGCTCCCCGGTCAGCATCTGGTAGCCGAGGATGCCGAGGGAGTACAGATCGCTCCGGCCGTCGATCTCGCGGTCGCCGGCTGCCTGCTCGGGCGACATATAGGCGGGCGTGCCGATGGCCATCCCGGTGGCCGTCAGTCGGCTGTCGCCCGTGCTGTCCATCGCGCGCGCGATGCCGAAGTCGGTGACCATCGGGCGCCCGGTGACGGCGTCGAGCAGGATGTTGTCGGGCTTGATGTCGCGATGCACCACGCCGTTCTCGTGGGCGTAGGCCAGGGCGTCGGCGACTTCGCGCATCACCTTGCGCGTCTCCTCCACCGTGAGCGTCCCGCGCTCGTAGAGCCGCTTCGCCAGGTTGTCGCCGCTCACGTACGCCATCACGAAGAAGACGAGCCCTTCCTGCTCGTCGACGGTGTAGATGGGAACGATGTTCGGGTGCGACAGGCCGGCCGCCGTCTCCGCCTCGCGGAGGAAGCGCATCTTGATCTCGCTCCGGAAGGCGAGCTCCGGCGGGAGCAGCTTGATGGCGACCTGGCGCTTCAGCCGGCGATCGCGAGCGCGATAGACGATCCCCATGCCACCACGTCCGATCTCGCAGTCGAGCTCGTAGTTGGAGGCGAGGGCGCGCTGCACGTGGGCACGCAGCTCGTCATCCGCAGCTGTGGCGAGCGGGTCGGGCACTCGACGTCGGGGCGACAGGGTGAGGCGGGAAGTGGACATTGTAGCACTGCAACGGGACTGTGGAAAGGACGACCGCCACTGCGGCAGGGGCACTACGTCACCATGACGGCAAGAAGTGTCAAAGTCTGCCGGGCTGTCGCATCGGCGTTGGAATGGCTTGTGCGACCTCTGGCCCCCCTGGCTCCGCGGCGGCCATGCAGTGAGCGCACGATCGCGCCGGCGCCACACTTCTTCTTCCAGGTACCGCAATGGGTCAGCGTCAGACGCTTCCCGTCCTCCCCCTGCGGGGGACGGTCATCTTTCCCGGCCTCACCGCGCCGATCTCCGCCGGCCGGCCCGGCACCCTCCGCGCGATCGAGGCGGCCCTCAAGGGCGACCGCCTCGTCTTCGCCGTCGCGCAGCGCGACAACACGGACGAGCCCACCCCCGAGATCCTCTACTCGATGGGCGTCGTCGCGCGCATCGGCCAGATCCAGCGTGGCCTGGGCGGTGTGCAGCTGCTGCTCCAGGGCGAGCAGCGCGCGACGGCGATCCAGTACACCGTCAACCCGGCGGAGAACTTCCTCAGCGCAGTGGTCGACCCGCTCGAGGAGATGAAGCCGCTGGACGAGAACGATCCCGCGTTCGTCGCCCTCTACAAGGAGATCCGCGAGCGCGCCGCCGAGCTGGGCGAGCGCCGCGGCCTGCCCGAGGAGGTCGTGCACCAGGTGCTCGACGCCGTCACCGACCCCGGGCGCTTCAGCGATCTCGTCGCGGGCTACATCGAGCTCCCGGTCCCCGAGCGCCAGGGGCTGCTCGAGAACCTGTCTGTGGAAGACCGGCTCCGCCGCGTGCTCGTGCACGTGCAGCGGCAGATCGGCATGATCGAGATGCAGGAGGAGATCAAGTCGCAGGTCCAGGAAGAGCTGGGCGAGCGGCAGCGCGAGATGTACCTGCGCGAGCAGATGAAGGCGATCCAGAAGGAGCTCGGCGACGACGATCAGAGCAAGGAGATCGGCGAGCTGCGCGAGAAGCTGGAAAAGCTGGAGCTCCCGCCGACTGCACGCACCGAGGTGGAGCGCGAGCTCGGACGCCTGGAGCGCGCAGGGCGCGAGAGCATGGAGGCGCAGGTGATCCGCACGTATCTCGAGTGGATCGCCGAGCTGCCGTGGAACACGCGCAGCGACGACAACCTGGATCTCATGCGGGCCCAGGAGGTGCTGGACGAGGACCACTACGGGCTGCCCGACGTGAAGGACCGCGTGCTCGAGTTCCTCGCCGTGCGCCAGTTGCGCGCGAAGGAGCTCTCCGAGGCAGTCGAATCGTCCGGCGAGATCCCGCTGGCCGACTTCAAGATCGACAAGGACGACGCGACGCCGAGCCTCGGCGCCACGGACGACGCACGCCCCGTGACCGACAAGGTCGAGGCCAAGGCGCGCGCGATGGCGAAGGGACCGATCCTGCTCTTCAGCGGACCGCCCGGCGTCGGCAAGACGTCGATCGCCAAGTCGATTGCCCGCTCGCTCGGGCGCGAGTACGTGCGCGTGGCGCTCGGCGGCGTGCGCGACGAGGCGGATATCCGCGGACATCGGCGCACCTACGTGGGCGCGATGCCGGGCCGCATCATCCAGGGGCTGAAGCAGGCCAAGACGCGCAATCCGGTCTTCCTGCTGGACGAGGTGGACAAGCTCGGCCAGGGCTTCCAGGGCGATCCGGCGAGCGCGCTGCTCGAGGTGCTCGACCCGGCGCAGAACGACACGTTCACGGATCACTACCTCGGCATTCCGTTCGACCTGAGCGAGGTGCTGTTCATCGCGACGGCGAACTTCGTCCAGAACATTCCCGGGCCGCTCATGGACCGCATGGAGCCGGTGGAGTTCGCCGGCTACACCGAGCGCGAGAAGGCGGAGATCGCGAAGAAGTACCTGATCCCGCGCCAGATCGAGGACTCGGGGCTCAAGAGCAAGAACGTGGTGTTCACCGATGATGCGGTGATGAGCATCGTCACCAACTACACGCGCGAGAGCGGCGTGCGGCAGCTCGAGCGGCAGGTGGGCGCCGTCGCGCGCAAGGTCGCGCGCAAGCTGGCGTCGGGCGGCACGGACGACTTCTCGATCAGCGTGGAGGACGTGCGCGAGCTGCTCGGCCGGCCGCGCGTCCATCCGGAGCGGGCCAACGAGGTGAACGAGGTGGGGGTGGCCGCCGGGATGTACTACACGCCAATGGGCGGCGACATCATGTTCGTGGAGGCGGCGATCCGCCGGCTGCATGGCGCGCAGCGCTCGAGCGACACGGACGAGCAGAAGGTCCAGGTGAGCGGCTGGGGCAACGTCTCGCTCATCCTCACGGGCCAGCTCGGTGACGTGATGAAGGAGTCGGCACGCGCGGCGCTCACGTACGCGGCGACGCACGCCTCGGCGCTCAAGATCCCCGAGGACCGACTCGGATCGATCGAGGTGCACGTGCACGTGCCGGCGGGCGCGATCCC